>JBCCFQ010000001.1:0-29650 GCA_039029655.1 Pseudomonadota bacterium
ATGAAATGGGTGCTGACTGGGAACGGGTTTCAGCCGTGCTGGGTGAAGCAAATCCGGACTATGGGAATCAAGGAACGGGAGGCTCCGCCTCTATCAGAGTCCATTATGAGTTTACTCGACGGATGGGTGCGGTGGCTCGGACAATGCTCGAAGAGGTGGCTTGTGCACAATGGCAGGTTCCCGTTTCTGAAGTCAGAGCGCAAAACCACACTGTGGTGCATTTGCCAACAGGGGACGTTCTAAGCTTTGGTGATCTTGCTAGAAAAGCGGCCACCGTGGAGATGCCGGATCCGGCGAGTCTGTCTTTGCGTAATGACGATGAGCTTAAACTCACGGGTCGTGACGTCAAACTGCTGACTCACGAAGCGCTTGTTCGTGGCGAGCTACAGTACGCACAAGACGTTCGAATACCCGGCATGCTTATTGCCAGTATTCAACGCCCCCCTACCGTTGGCGGCAAAGTTAAGTCATTCGATGGTTCTGAGGCTATGAAGGTGGCCGGTGTTGTGGCTATCATCAAACTGAAAGACCGGACTTTTCCTGTGAGTGTTAAGCCACTTTCCGGAGTTGCGGTTCTCGCAACAAACACGTGGGCGGCTCAGGAGGGAAGGAAAAGGTTGAAGATTGATTGGGAGCTTGGCCCCAATGAAATTCACAACACCGAATCCTACAAAGACAAGTTGGTTAAGACGGTGCAACGCAAAGGTATCCCAATTCGTGTGCAAGGTGACGCCTATGCTCACGAATACGACCCTGAGCGAACGGTTGAGGCCATCTACACTATTCCGTATCACAACCACTCCCCCATGGAAACACCAGCCGCCACCGCAGTGATTGAAGACGGTATTTGCACCATTTGGACGGGCACTCAGTCACCCCAGTGGGGTAAAGCACTAGTACTAGAAGAACTGGGTCTTGACCCCGAGACTGATTCCAACAAAGTGATTCTAAATAACACGTTCATGGGCGGTGCTTTTGGCCGGAAGGGAAAAAACGACTTCACACTTGAGGCTGTTGAACTAGCAAGAGCAACAGGCAAACCCGTTAAGGTTGTTTGGACCCGTGAAGACGATACCCGTCACGGGTTCTACCACTCCACCTCTGCGAACTATTACAAGGCTGAGTTGAGCGAGGAGGGTAAGACGGCCGATCACTTCATCGCACGCGTGGCACATCCTGTGATCTCTGCTTTGTTTGACCACACAGTTAAGTCGCCGTCACCGTTGTCGCTTTCGTCGAGCTTTGGCGACTTGCCGTTTGATGTTAGGAATCTAAGTGCAGAAAAGACTGAGGTAGATACCCACCTGCGGATCGGATGGTTTCGCGCTGTACAAAACATCCACAATGCTTTTGCCATGAGTAGCTTTGTGGATGAGTTGGCGGCGAAAGCGGGTATCACCACGCAAGAAATGTGGTTGAATCTGATTGGCCATGATCGGGTCATTGACCCAAAAGAGTTAGGGTTTGATGAGTGGAATAACTATCGCAACAGACCCGGTGAGCATATGCCGAACACGGCGCGTATGAAGCGTGTAATCAATGAGCTTCATAAGAAAGCCCCTATCAATTCACCACTGCCAGACAATGAAGGTTGGGGTATGGGTTATTGCGGTAGTTTTTCGTCCTACTCCACGGCGGCCACCAAGGTCCGGGTGGTAGGCGATGAGCTTGAAATTCTCGAAATGCATACGGTGATTGATTGCGGAAAGATCATCACACCGGATCGCGTACGCGCGCAAATGGAAGGCGCGATGATTATGGGTCTTGCGGTGGCTCTATACAGCGAGATTACTGTTGAGAATGGTGCGGTTGTGCAAGGTAACTTCGATACCTATCCTGTGGCACGGATGAATCAAGTTCCACCGCTACACGTCCATCTTGTTGAGTCTAATGAACCACCGGGTGGCGTCGGTGAACCTGGATTTCCAGCCGTCGCGCCGAGTATTGTGAATGCGGTCTATCACGCCAGTGGAAAAAGATATCGGGATTTACCATTAAACAAGGAGTTGACCATTTAGTTTAGGTCGTCCCCCGTCGGCGCATTACGATTAAAACGGCGGCCACCAACATTTGCACGCCGCCATAGAGCAAAACGCTGAATAACACCAGGTCGCCAATGGTGTTATCGCCCCCTGGCACCACGGGGAAAATGGATGCCTTGAGTAACACACCTAGGTTCACGTTGCGGACGATGACTTCCATCTCAACTGCTGTGGAATCGTTCTTTGAAAATCCAAGCAATCGAGCAAGCACCCAACTTGCGATGACCAGAATGCCTAGGAAGGTGAGAACCAACAGAATGTTTTGACCGCCAAAAGCCTCAACATCTAGTCGACCTGCGGCGGATGAACCGACAACAATCAACAAGATCGCAAACAGCGACGCCCGGATTGACCATTTGGAGAGGTGTGGTGCCGCCCTGGGAAAGTACCGCAGCAGCGCCATGCCAAGCGCCAAGGGGAGCAGCAACGTCAAGGCAATCTCACGAATAATCTGACCTGCAGGCATGGAAAAGTCTGAGGGAAGATAGTCGGTAATGAGAAACGACAGAATCAAAGGCGTGGTCAACAGGCATGCGACAGTGGTCAAACCCGTAATTGAAATGGACAAGGGCACACTGCCTCGGGCCAAGTAGGTGAATATGTTTGAGGTTGTTCCGCCAGGAATTGCGGCGATGAGAGCGATACCCACTGCGACGCCGCCGGCGACACCACTTACGGTAATAAATGTAAAGGCAAGCAATGGTACCGCGATCAGTTGAATAATCGTTCCAAAACTCACGGCCTTTGGCTCTCTGAGCACATCTTTGAAATCGTCTGTAGTGAGAGTTGCTCCCATGCCAAACATGGCAAGAATCAGCTGCACGGCCGCAAACCAATACTCGTATTGAATATAAAGATCACCCATTCGTGTTCCCAAGATCCAACGTCTGAGGGTGGTATTTACAGTAGATTTACCGTAGAAGCCAGCCTGTTGGTGCAGTTACTTTGGGTGGGGAATGGTTTTTTTCTTAGACCGCTCCGCGACGCTCTTCCAGTTGTTGCCTGACTTCGTGTGCCTTTTTCTCAGTGATCGAGAAAGTAGCGATGGCCCATATGGCAACGGCTGAGGCGATACAAGGGATTAACACGTCAAACAATCGCATGAGGAAAAGCGCCCGTTCTGTTTGATTACCTTCTAAGGCAACGTCAAAGCCGGTGACATTCAGCAGGATGCCCCCACCAAGAATGGCCACAGATTGACCCAGTTTCACCACCCACCAAAAGATCGAGCCATACATACCTTCGCGTCTTTGATGAGTATTGAGTTCATCTAGATCCACAACGTCCGCGATCATAGAAGGAATGAGCGTAAACAGACCGCCCAGGCCAAAAGCCATGAGCGGTGCAGGAATGAGCACAAGCCATGGCACGCCTGGTACGTAGCACACCCATTTGAGGGCGTAGCCAATTATGGAAACGCCGGTTGTGATATAGAACGCCCGACGTTTGCCAATCTTGGTGGCGAGCCAAGTGGCGAAAGCGATGACCGCATAAGCAGTGAGACCTTGAACAAGGCCTGAGTGTCCCACCCAAGTAGCACCCGCTTCGGTGTCACCGCCGAAAACGTAGTAAATGATGACATAAGACTGAAATGCGGCGATTAAGATGAAGCCATTGAATACTAAGAACGTGGCAAGACAGAGTTTTAAGAAGGGTTTGGATTTGACGGTTGTAGCAAATCCATGGAAAAAGCCTTTGACGTTATCTTTGATAACATCAAGTTTGCTCACACGCTGTACGGTATTGCCGTTTTCGTCAGTTGTAGCGACGTCAACAAAACGTTCCCTCAAAAAGATGGCCGGGATAACACCTAAGACCATAACAATGATGCCAATAATGATGGCCAAACCGCCTGCGCCATCCACCATATTGTCAAACAGACTGGTGGTGGTCATGATCGCTAAAAGATACGGCGTCACAAGATAGGCAGTCTGACCCAGAAAGTTTTGCACGCCCATTAAGCGGGTGCGTTCATGGTAGTCCGGTGTCAGTTCGTAACCCAGGGCAACCCAAGGTGTTACAAACACCGTATAGGTCAAATAGAAAATGATGGAAATGACGAGAAAGTACCAAAAGTAAAACGACGTACTCATCCCATCGGGGAACTGCCACAAGATAGCGAACATAATGCCGGCAGCAATGGCTCCAACAAATATGTAGGGCCGGCGTCTACCCCAACGACTCTTGGTGTTGTCGGAGATATAACCCATCAACGGATCGGTGAGGGCATCGGTCAATCGGGGCAGCGCCGCCAAGAGTCCCGCGGTTGCAGGATTCATCCCCAGCCCCAGATTTAACACAATAACCATTCGACCAACGGAGTCGGCCAAGAGGTTATTTACGAAGGCGCCAAAGCCATATACCACCTTGAGTGGAAAAGGAATTCTGTCTTCAGGCGCTGTTTAGAATGGTTTTGAGGCGCTCATCTTTTTTGTTTTTCCACGGCGATCCCCCTATCTGAAACGTTAATCCTTACTCAAATTGACCGCGCTGTCAAATATTGCTAAAACGACCCTGTGATTAAGCAATTTGAGTAGATCGGCAGCGACCGGACGTGACCCTAACAGAGACGAGTCTCCCCCAATTTTTGAAGATAGCCGCAATAAGCGGTTTTTTGTTATCTATGACCATGAATGTATCTATTGCTCAGAATAATGACGATGCCATCGAGATCCGGGTGGCAGAATTGTTGTCCAAAATGACCCTGGCTGAAAAAGTTGGACAAATGAGCCAACTCAACGCCAGCGACGGCTATGCTCCGGACTATCTTCGAGAGGATATTCAAGCGGGTCGTCTTGGATCGGTCCTCAATGTGGTTGATGTTGAGATCGTCAATGAATTGCAACGAATCGCCCTGGAAGAGAGTCGTCTGGGAATACCACTGTTGGTAGGACGCGACGTAATTCACGGTTTTAAGACTGTGATGCCTATACCTCTTGGCCAGGCTGCCACGTGGAATCCTCAGTTGGTGACTGAGGGCGCCAGAGTGTCCGCTTTGGAGGCTACAAAGACCGGAGTCAATTGGACTTTTGCGCCCATGATCGACATATCCAGAGATGCGCGATGGGGCCGTATTGCCGAAAGCTTAGGAGAAGATCCGTATCTGGCCAGTGAGCTTGCGGTGGCAATGGTAAAAGGGTTTCAAGGCGATGACCTAGCCGAACTCGGCACCATTGCAGCTTGCGCCAAACATTTCGCGGGTTACGGTGCGGTGGAAAGCGGTCGCGACTATGCCACCACAAACATACCCGAGAACGAACTTCGCAATGTTTACTTGCCGCCATTTCACGCCGCAGTGGAAGCGGGTGTTGCCACACTCATGGCGTCCTTTAGCGACTTAGACGGTGTACCGGCAAGCGCCAATGAATTTCTAATGCAGCAGGTCTTAAGAGATGAGTGGGATTTTGATGGTTTTGTGGTGAGCGATTGGGATTCCGTGCGACAACTGCAATTCCATGGCTTAACAGAGAACGATAAAGAATCTGCGTGGGAAGCAGCCAATGCCGGCGTCAATATGGAGATGGCTGGTGATGCCTACCGCAATCACTTACAAGACTTGGTCGAAGAAGGTCGCGTTGAGACGCAAAAGATTGACCAGGCTGTTGCCAATATCTTGCGCATTAAGATTCGTTTGGGGTTGTTCGAAGACCCTTATGTTAACCCCGACAAACTTCCTCCTTTTGGTCATGAATCTGCGCTGGCCGTAGCCAAGCAAGCCGCCCTAGAAAGTGTGGTCTTACTTAAGAACGCTAACCAGGTGCTACCTCTGTCTGAAGAAAAGCTCAACTCGGTTGCTGTCATTGGCCCCTTGGCCGAGGCACCCTACGAGCAGCTTGGGACATGGATTTTCGACGGCGATCCAAACTTAAGCGTCACTAACCTTTCCGCCGTTAAGTCCCTGGTGGGGGACTCAGTGGATATTGAATATCTCAGGGTGATGGAAAACTCACGCAGCAGATCTCACGAAGGGTTTGATGAGGCGGTGAGGCTGGCGGAGCAAACAGATGCCACGCTTTTGTTTATTGGTGAAGAGTCTATTTTGTCCGGCGAAGCTCATTCCCGTGCCGATATCAACTTGCCCGGAGCACAAGCGGAGTTAGTCAAACAAATAAAAGCCACCGGAAAACCGGTCATCGCTGTGATTCTTGCAGGTAGGCCGCTAACTTTGACGAACATAATTGATCATGTGGACGCGATTTTGTTTGCCTGGCACCCGGGTACCATGGGTGGTCCTGCTATCGCTGATCTGTTGTTTGGGCTAGCCGTGCCTAAAGGAAAATTGCCCGCCAGCTTCCCACGTATGGTGGGCCAGATTCCCATTTACTATAACCAAAAGAATACCGGTAAGCCGCCTAGTCCAGAGACGGTTGTGCATATCGATGATATTGATACTCATGCGCCGCAATTGTCTACCGGAATGACCGCTTTTCACTTGGATGCCGGTTACACGCCGTTGTTTCCGTTTGGATTTGGTCTTTCCTTTACAGAGTTTCGTTACGCTGACTTAAAGCTTAGCGCCACCGAAGTTCCAATGGGGGGTACGCTTACAGTGAGCGCTAAACTTGAAAACGCCGGTGACTATACAGCGACTGAAACAGTGCAACTGTATACCCGTGACTTGGCCGGCAGCGTGACTCGTCCGGTGAAAGAGCTTAAGGGGTTCCAACAGATAACCTTGGAACCCGGACAATCCGTCAAAGTTCAGTTTGAATTACATACGGATGACTTGGCCTTTTATGGCCGGGACATGCAGCGGGCTACGGAACCCGGTGCGTTTCACCTATGGATTGGTGGCAGCTCAGACACTGATATGCGCTCAGAGTTTCGTATCGTTGGAAGCACCAAATAACTGAACCATGACCCAGGAGAGATTTTTGAATGTTGTTGTTACCGTCATCCCTGTGTTGGAATCGGTGCGCCCTTGACATGTGGAAGTACCGCGGACTTTTGTTAGCCTTAGCTTTCCTCTCCGCTTGCTCCACTTCTGTTAGAGAACAAGACATGCCCAGCAAAGTCGACACTGTTCAAACCAACGATGGTCAACAACAGACTACTCAAACAAAAAAACCACCCAAGCCGGCTGATAAATCAAAGGTGTTTGGTGAGTTTCAGCAAGGCGACGCGGATCTCATTGCGGATCAGGTGATGGCCATTGCCTACTCCGGATTTAGAGAGGGTCAGCATCCTGACAGAGGTGAGGGTGCCGTGAACCCCAGCGATGCTGAGATCTTGGAGGACTTAAGGATTTTACTGGCCCATGACCTCAAATTGTTGCGGCTGTATGACTCTGGGGAGAACTCTCTTGCTACCTTGAAGATAATCCGACAACACGACTTACCCATCAAAGTGTTGCTGGGTATCTGGCTGGACGCGGAAATCAGCAATCACGATGGGTGCCCGTGGTTAGACGAGCCTATTCCTGACGCAAAGCTCGCGCTCAACAAAATCAAAAACGCACAAGAAATTGCCCGGGGTGTGGGACTTGCAAACGAGTTTCGCGATCAGGTGGTGGCGGTGAATGTGGGCAACGAGGCTTTGGTGGAGTGGAATGACCACATGGTGCCCTTGTCGGATGTCATTGATTACGTCAAACAGGTTCAAAGGCAAATTGAACAGCCGGTGACCGTTGCCGATAACTATGAATGGTGGCGTGAAGATGGGGCGCCCTTGGCAGAAGTCGTGGATTTCTTAGGCGTGCATACCTATCCAGCCTGGGAAGACAAGACTATTGGTCAAGCTTTGGCCTACACCATCGAGAACATTGAGGGTGTTGCAGCTGCTTTACCAGATAAGCCCATTGCCATCTTAGAAGCGGGTTGGGCCACAACGGCGACAGAGTTTAGCGGACAGGCGAACCAGGCCAATCAAACCCGCTACTATCAAGAGATCAGAGATTGGGCTAACCACGCAAACGTCACTACCTTCTTTTTCGAGGCTTTCGACGAACCCTGGAAGGGAAATCCCAATAACCCTAAAGGGGCGGAAAAACACTGGGGTTTGTTTTTTGTTGATAGAACACCCAAAGAGGTGGTGGAAGTTCTAACTGAAAAAGAGGACTAGCGTCCCCGCATTGCTTTGGTCGTGGCGAGGGCGGTGGGCTTTTCTCCGTGTTGACTTAAGCATCGCTGGGCACAGGTCCGGTTGAGTCACGGATTACCAGTTTGGCAGGGACCACTTCCGAGCCTTTCAACGACGAGCGAGTCCTATAGCTTTCAATCAAAGCCAGCGCGGCGCGTTCAGCGATTGAAGACAACGGCTGGCGTATCGTGGTCAGTCTAGGAAAGATTTGTTGCGCCAAGGAGATGTCGTCGCAACCCGCCACTGACAGTTGACCAGGTACATCGACATTGAGTCGATCGGCGACTCGCATGACCCCCGCGGCCATGTCATCATTGGCTGCAAAAATAGCGGTGGGACGTTTTTTTCGTTTCAATAATTTGTTGGCCGCCGCTTCCCCAGAGCCGAAAGAGTTATCGCCTTCACCCACCAGATTTTGTGAAAACCGAAGCCCACTTTGTTCAAGACCATCAAGATATCCATCGAATCTGCGGGTGACCGCTTTGTGGTCCGGATGCCCTTTGATGAACGCCACTCGTTTGTGTCCTAGGGATGCCAAATAGCGAGTCATCTGAGCACTGATCTCACGATCGTTGGTGCGCACCGCATATTGGCCACCATTAGATTGGCCGGGGGATAGCCTGACATAGGGCGTGCCTGTAGATGAAATTGCCCGGACTATTTTCGCCATGTTCGATAAGGGAGCGGCAATGATAATGCCGGCAGGTCGAACCTGCTCGATAAAGGCCTTTAGTTCGTCGGTAACTTGCTTGTTTCGAATGTTGCAAGGATGAATGAGCAGTTCGTAGTTTGCTGATTTGCAGGCGCGTAGGCTGCCTTCCTGTAGGCGGATGACATATCCGGCGGATGGAATCTCGTAGGCGCTTGGGTCGTCGTAGATCAGGCCAATCAAATGGGCGTGTTGGCTTGCTAGATTGCGCGCCGATTGATTTGGGCGATAGTGCAACTTCGCAATCGCTTTTTCCACCTTGTCGCGAGTGGTCTCTCTCACGTTGGGTTCACGATTGACGACTCGGGAGACTGTCTTAATGGACACTCCGGCTAGTTCAGCTACATCGTCAATCGTGGCTTTTGGCATTCGTTTCGCGAACCCTGTCTTATCGCAGGTTTTCTTTAAAGTGAATCGCTATCTTACAAATGGACTGACAACGCTGTCTATCCCAAGTTACCAATATTTTGGTATTCCGTCCTTGTCCCAGAGGCCCCAGTAGGCACCCACATCCCCTTCTTTGTCCACTTTCCAGGCTTCATCGAATGCTGAGAAATAGAAGATTTCCACGCCTTCTTGTTCGGCCCACTGATAGGTGTCAATGAAGTACTTGAGCGCATTGTCGTAACTGGGAATAGCACCATCCGTGGGTGTGCCCAGGTTGGGCCAACCGGTTTCGCTAATGATCACCGGTTTTCCTTGGGCGGCACCCTGGGCGCGACGATACATTTCCTTCATATACAACAGTGCGTGTTCTTGGGGGCAACCTTCCCAAAATGGGTAACAGTTGGCCAATACAACATCACAGGCGTCGGTCACCTTGGGGTGATCACAAAACAGAAAGTAGGCGTCCACATATCCCACCGCAACACCGGGCACAGCGGCTTTGGCGCGATTCATGTAGTCAATCAGTTGGTCTTCATTGAGGTCTTGACGGAGCAAGACCTCGTTGCCAATGGCGAGAATATCCACCTGACAGGCCTTAGCGATTTCAATGCCATTGTTGAGTTCTGATTCGTTGTGTTCTAAATCATCATCCAACCAAACGCCCACCATGGTTTTTAGATTGAGATCTTTGGCGATACCAGGAATCAATTCATGTCCGTCTGTACAGGAAAACGATCGTATCCAGCCGACATGTTCGGCGATTGGAGTCAAACGGTCTCGAATTTGATCTGAGCTGACAATGGAGCCCGGACCTTGTCCTTCCACATAGGGGCTGAAACAAATTCCGTGAATTTTGTTGCGAATGATTTCGCCCACCAGTTTCTTTAGGTCAAGGGCGCTTAATTGAGAGGAGTTGATTCCCGCCAGCGACAGACGGCGTTGGTAAGGATTAGACATTCGTTTTAGCCTTTGAATAGCTTGCTATCTGAAACCGCAACCGTGATTTGTTCGATTTGTCCGGTTCTCATAAAGATTTTCTTACTGGTGTCTTTGGACAGTGTCAGTTGTTGAGTCTGTTGAGTGTCACCATTTCCCAGCGTAATCGTCACGGATGGAGTGTCTGACAGTGTGTACACGATTGGAGTTTGACACCAGGTGAAAGCCAAGCTCTTAGCAGCAACTGGAATCTCCCGCCAGCTGCCGGACGTGTCTAAGTACCTGAGTTGGGTCGCTTGCTTTGTGAACTCTTGCGGTCTTAACAGTCGCGTATCGAACTTGACGCATCCTTCGTTGACCCGAACCCCTAATTCACCAAACCGCGTCAGGATTTCCTCTTTGACCAGTCCGGTCATACCTGGTTGACGGGCGCCCGCATGCTTAGGGGTATGGGAATAGGGGTCCATAGGGAAGGCACCATATTCCGCCGGAGTTTTGTTGAAGCCAAGACCACCTCGTATACGGTAATACAGTCCCGCCAATCGTTGGATGGTTTGTTGGTCCGATTCGTCTTGTAAGGCGGCGAAAAAGCTTTCTTGGGCGGCCAGCAACAATTTCGACACCATGTGCCAATAAATACACCCCAAACCTTCAAAGCCAAACATACCCCCAGAGCGTCCGGTGAACGCACGATGGTTAAAGACTTTTTCGTACAGCTTGAGCAGCGGATCTTTTGCCCCTTCGATTTCATCAGCTTCGTAATCTCCGCTTAAGTCTTCTAATTCTTGAGTGAGGTCGTCGGCGTTGTGAAATTCAGACGAAAATCGGAAATAGCCGTTCACATCCTTAGCCACTAGGCGCTCATCGCCCCGACTTAGCATGGTCGTTAGTAGTGGGATGGCCTCTAAGTCCACCTTAGGGATTTGGTTTTTTTCCAGGAAGGTCGGCAATTTGCGATCAGGATAGAGCATGAAAGAGTCTTGGTCAGCGCGATAAATGTCACTGGCAAAAAGTGCTTCTAAGACCTCACAGGTGTCTTTAGCTGAAACGGTGCCTGAGCTGATTGCGGCAACCTGTCCTTCGAGCATTGGATAGAGATTTCCGACGGACACGCCGTCTTCACCACACTCCAACAGGTTGTAGGCATGAAATAGTCCATCTTCTCGGCGATTGGTGTTAATACTGTGATCAATAGCCGCGTTGGCGTGATGCAAGAGCTTGCGTATTTGTTTTAACGTTACTTTTGTTTTGCCGGCCTCCGTGGGTTTTTCATAGACCACCGTACGATAACGGCAAGCGGCGTTGCCAAGTTCGTCCAGCAGCGCATAGCGTTGAGCGTCGTTGATTTGCCCACTGCCGAGAACCGGACCGACGTTGGCAAGGGCAGCGCTGGTGTCATTCAACCAATCTGCTACCGCTTTGGAAATCTCTATGTCATCGGTTTCATTGGACAACAGACCATTGAGTAATTCGACATATCGTCGGATGTAATACAGTGTGACCATGGACAAACCCTGGCCGACCAACGCGTTGTTGGCATCATTCCACTCCGGTCGTTGAGTATTGAGCCAAATGCCACCATCAACGACTAAGTTGCTGAGTTTGCCCAGCAGCGGCACCAAGAGTTTTTCTAACAAATTGACTTGGTACACTTCTGAGTTGCCATCCAAAATCAGCTTTCCGTCGGCACCCAGTTGTTTGACTCGTTCTTTAATGTCATCAGCAAGGTCGAAGTCGAAGCTTACGGTGTCCTTAGGGTTGATCAAAAGCTGTTGGAATGAAGCGATGCGGTAGGGAACGTTGGCATAACTAAAGACCGATCTATGCAACAACTCTGTGAGGCGCTCGGGATGAAACTGCTGAGACAGCTCCAATAACTTCAGCAGGTAAATGATTTGATGATCACCCCAATACCCGATGTAGCTCCATGGATGTTTTGGATCTTCCACTTCCCAGTCAATACCTTCTTTGGTGATTCGATAGGGGTTGTATCCATCCATTGTTGAGGCATTGACGAATTTGGCGATGGTGTTTTCTGCAAACTCCGGATAGCTGAAGGTCAGGGCTTCCCAGTTTTGAAAAATATCCCGCCAATTGCCTTGATAGGATAGCAGCGGCTCTCCGCTCTGGGTTTTTACTTTGATAGCGAAGTCATTCCAGGGACGACTCGGGTCGCCGTGACGTCTACCAAATGTAATGGGTAGGTACTCGCGGCACAAACGTTCGAATTGGGCGTCTTGGGTTGCGGTGACCCGATCGAGTAACTCATATATGCTGAGAGACTCAGGCAACTGATTCAACAGTTGTTTATGTCTGCGATAAACTAGTTTATTAAAGTGCCTAACAGATGTGGTGAAGTCTTTCGTTGAAATCGTGTACTGGTCGTGAAAGATGCCGCCTCTTAGTACGTTATACAGCACATTGGCATAGTGGTGGGCACTAACTCGATCCTCGGCTGTCGCTTGGAAGCCATCTGCCGCTGCCATGATTTGAGCCAGTTCATCAGTACCTTTTTGTATTGATTCGCTTAATTGTTGCGTTACGTCTTCGCTTCCCTTTAGCTGTTTCTGTAATCTGGTGACACGACTTTGGGATTGTTCAACATCCGCTACGATACTCCAACTGCACTTTTCCTCAGCTTTCAGATCTAAGGTCGATTCGACAAAAAAAGCGCCACGAATCCCGCGGGTATGGTTTTCCTGCGTCAGTGCCATGCCGCGACGAAAATCACCGAGCTGGCTGGATGACAGTAGTGTGGTTTTTGGCTTGAGACCTAAGCAGAATACCGTGTTGGCCTTTAGTGATTCACTGGGTGCAGCACGGTCCGAGACACCGGAGTATAAGGTGAATATCGCGAGTCCAGAGTCTTGGTCGAACTCGGTCCATTTGTAGGCATCTACCAAATTGCTGGCATTGGTTTGTGCGATCCTCGGTGTGCCGGCCGGCAGGATGTTTTGGATGCCGTCTAGAATTTCAACTTTGGCCTGCCGTGTGCTTAGGTTTTCGATCTCGCATTGCTTGCAAAAACCAAATTCTTCGCTGGTGGTCCAGGTGTAACGAAACACGAGTTTTAGATCGAGATTGATCTCCTCAAAACACAGTTTGTTCCCAAGTAAATTTTTGTAAAGGTTGCGCGTGCAGCTGTAGTTCCCAAGGTCTGCGCCAAAGGGTTCCCATACCCGTGTATTACCGGCTGTCTCAGTTCGAACAAGTGTCTTGCTGCCGGTGTGCGGCGCACTCTCATGAACTCTGTCCACGGTGATATAAGGGAACAACGCCGTTTCTGGCGACACCCGCCCGGCGGTTAAACCTCCAGTTGAAGAGACAAACAACCAGTGGTCTTGACTTGAGATGACGCTAACAAAGAATGGCGCTATTTTGTCGACGTTTCGAACGACGTAGTATTGTTCACCATTTACATGGATGAAGTCTCCCGATACCTGACCGCTTTCTACTGGGTCTAAAGCTTCTGTTGCTTCCAACATTGTCGAACCTTTTTTCTCTTTCTACTTATTCTACAAGCACTAGAGCGCCAAAGAGTCCCGCGTCAATCCATCCGCGATCCTTTGGGCCAGAAGGAACTGACTCGGAACCAATAAAGTTCTCTCTGAGTTCACTACCGTCATTGTCGCAATAGGCAACCATCAGTCCCATTACCTTGCCCTCGGTGAGCTCAATGGGTTGGTTCTCCTCTGAGTCATCTAAGTAGGAATCCGTGTAAATGTCGATGGCCAATTCCCATATCAACTTATCGCCTTGTTGACGCCATTGGCTCTTAACATGATGAGAATAATTCCGTGGTTGTTTGTCTGTACCGATATCAATAGTTTGATTGTCCAGCGAGACATGGTAAGCAAAGGCATTGTGGTTGAATTGATGTTCTCCACCCGAGAAATTCTCGTCCAAGAAAATCTCCAAGCAATCATCGTCCCAATACTGCACATAAGGATCTCGATGACCATCGAACAAGACGTCATCCACAAGTTCGGCCAGTATGTAAATCTTGTCGGTGGACCAAGCCACTTTGAATCGACCCTGGAAGTCCACCGAGTCGTATTCCGGTCCTAACCATCTATGGTTAAGCTCGTGCCATTTGGCTTTGTCCCACACCGCTTCGTCCGCAACACCGTCTATTAGTACCGCGGCTGCATCGGTTTTTGGTGCACGGTATTCATTGCGATCCTTCAGGTGATTGGCCGTGGAGTAGGCTAAGGCAGCATTAGACCAAGCCATCAGCATACAAAGGCAAAGAGTCCATTTCATGAGGCTGTTCCCCCTGCTCGCAAAGGCCATGCTTCGTCACATTGTAGATACGACACAAATCCTGCCTGGGCTCCCTTGGGCGGCAAAAACTGGGTTGGCTTATCCCGTTGACACCTCCACACGTGTCCTATCAAGGTCCTTAGAATCAAGGACTTAATAACGTTGCTTTGCAAGAGCCGTCTCCCTTTGCTGTTGTTTTTATCATTTTATGCGCTATTGACAGCGCTGTCACGATAGACTATAACTTGAATCTGACAGCGCTGTCAGTTTTTTTTTGCATAATGGGTTATCAAAACCAGACCGAAGCAGTCAGACGGAAACGACAGCCGAATTGCAATTCAGCAAGCTAGGGGGATCAGCATGCGAAGACCGTCGTTCATTAAGACACCATTAGCCACAGGTGTCGCACTCGCCCTTGGAGCCACCGCTATGACGCCGGTTCTGGCTCAAGAAGGGGTCATTGAAGAAGTGATTGTCACAGGTATTCGAGGTAGCTTGCGAAGCTCCATGAATACCAAGCGTGATTCCGGTGGGGTGGTAGATGCCATCACCGCCGAAGACATTGGTAAGTTTCCGGATACTAACCTCGCAGAATCCCTACAGCGTATTACCGGTGTTTCCATCGACCGTTCTAGGGGCGAAGGAAGCAGGGTAACGGTCCGCGGATTTGGGCCACAGTTTAACTTGGTCACACTCAACGGTCGGCAGATGCCCACCCACGCTCAGCTCAGTCGTTCGTTTGACTTCGCTGATTTGGCCGCTGAGGGTATTTCTGGTGTGGACGTCTATAAGACAAGTAATGCCACGCTACCCACAGGGGGTATCGGTTCAACCATCGATATCAAAACCACAAGGCCACTGAAACTTAGAGAGCGCGTCTTGTCGTTTGGTGTCAAGGGCGTTAACGATACTTCTACTGATGCAGGTTCAAATATTACTCCAGAGATTTCTGGTATCTGGGGTGACACGTTTGCTGACGGCACCATTGGTGTTTCTGTTTCTGCGATTTATCAAGAGCGCGACAATGGCTTAGAAAAAGCTGTCGTCAACGGCTGGATTCCTTCGTCCTCCGACGTCCAGTGTTGCGATTGGGGTGCTTCCAATGTTGAGTGGGGTGCGATTCCGGATAACGGCAATCAAATCAATAGGCCCGCAGTTGGTTCCGGTGCGGTTTTGGCCATTCCTCAGCAGTTGCAGTACGCCAGAGAAGAGTTTAGCCGCGAGCGTATTAACGGCCAGCTAACTTTGCAGTGGGCGCCAACCGATACGGTTGTCGGAACTCTCGATTACACCTACGCACAGAACGAACTGGATCGATCCTTCAATGACTTCTCATCTTGGTTTGCCTGGGGTAATGCACCAGTGCAGTTTTCCGAGTGGGACAACTCCGGTGACGTGATCGCATACAACGAATTCAATGGATCATCGGATACCCCCATGGGCTCTGGCTTCGATTCAACCAGAAACAGAACCGAGTCAATTGGGGTGAACTTTGAATGGCGTCCTACGGACCGTTTAACCTTGGAGTTTGATGCCCACGATTCAAGCGCTCGGGTCGCTCCGAATTCGTCCCTTGGTAGCAGCATGACTCTGGCCATCACCTCCGGCCTACGAGAAGCGACCTTCGCGGATTGGACCACGGATCTACCCGAACTACGGGTGGACATTATCGGTGGTGGGGAGTTGACGCCGGGCGACATGATCATCGGTGGTAGCGCATTCACCAATAACTGGGACAAGATGGAGATCCAACAGGCGAAAATCGGCGGTAGCTTTGATTTTAGCGACATCGCCAGTATCGACTTTGGCATCCAAAGCACCAGCGTAGATAACCGAAGTGCCTCTACCACAGTTCAACGTGACACTTGGGGTGGTGTAGGTGCTCCTGGAGATATTGCAGACTTGTTGACCCCTACCTCGATGGCCGGTTGGTTCGATGAGATTGACGGCGGCACAAACCCGAACCGTCAAGATCTGTTGTTTACCTTCGATCCTTTCCAGTTGATAGAGCGTGCCCGTGAACTGGCTGCTGGTGGTGTTATGGTCAGCAACTTGAGCACGGTGCCCGGTACATGTGGTGATGGCTTTTGTCCTTCGTTTGACCCAACAACAGGTAACTCTGTCAGCGATCAAAGAACCCAAGAAGATCAGTTGGCCATTTATGCGCAGTTGAACTTGGATCTCACCTGGGGTGATCGACCTGTGAACCTAGACATAGGTTTGCGTTATGAGGACACAGACGTTGCCTCTCAAGCCCAGGTTCCAGTGGTTGATCGTTTGGATTGGATCACGGCGAACGAAATCCCTGCAGTCACGGCTCAAGATGCCAATGGTCAAGCACTGCTCGGATTTACTGAGTTGACCGGTGGTTACGATCACATATTGCCTAACATTGATTTCAACATCGAAGTCGTCGACGACGTTTTGTTAAGGGCGTCCTACAGTGAAACCATTGGTCGACCCGGATACGGTGACATACGAGGTGGTATTGTGGTGGCGAGTCCTTGTCGACAAGATGGTTGTGACGCGTTCTCAGGTAACCCGGATCTGCTACCTCTGGAATCCAAGAATCTGGATTTCTCGGCGGAGTGGTACTACGGTGATTCTAGCTACGTAGCCGTTGGTTACTTTCATAAGGACGTAGACAACTTTATCGGTCAGCAGCGAACCGACGTGGTTCTGTTTCCGGATTTGACCAACCCAGCCATAGGTGGCCTAGCGGCTCAAGCTTCTGCTGATTTGGGCACCATGAACGCCGATCAAATCAGGCAGTATATTTTTGATAACTTCCCAAATGATCCCACCGTGGATGTGGCCAACGGAATAATCTCCGGCGGTCCCAACAATGATCCGGTGACCTTTACCTTGCAACAACCCGCTAACGAGCGTGAAGCGAGCGTAGATGGTTGGGAGCTTGCTGTGCAGCATGCGTTTGGTGAGTCAGGATTTGGTGTGATTGCAAACGCCACCTTTGTGGATGCTGACGTGGAGGTTGACGTCGACAGTTTGGATACCCAATTCGCACTACCCGGATTGAGCGATTCAGCCAATCTCATTGGTTTCTACGACAAAGATGGCATTCAGGTACGCTTGGCGTATAACTGGCGTGACACCTTCCTGAATGGCTTTGGCCAGCAAGGTAGTGCTGACCCTCGATTCACAGAAGAATATGGACAGTGGGACTTCAACGCGAGTTACGACATTGGTGACAATTACACGATCTTCTTAGAAGGTATCAACGTCACCGGTGAGACGTTCCGTGAACACGCTCGTCGTGAAAACATGGTGCTGCAAGCGTTGCAGACGGGTCCCCGATATACCTTTGGTGTGCGCGCGAGCTTCTAGGCGGCTTCCAAAGCACCTACCTGTCAGTCCCGCACCGATAGTCGCAGCGATTGCTGTTGTGGCTATCGGTGCTTTAGACTGCGATTCTCTGCAGTAGTGGGACATCAAAAACGATGTCGGATTCCATCAAAAAAATCGTTGTAGTCGGCGGTGGCACAGCAGGATGGTTAACCGCCGGGCTTGTGGCTGCTGAACATCATCCCGGTGATCAGTCTGGCGTCAGCGTCGTTTTGATTGAATCGCCAGACGTAGGTCCGATTGGTGTGGGTGAAGGTACCTGGCCAACTATGCGCACCAGTCTTCAAGCCTTGGGCGTTTCGGAAACTGAGTTTGTTCGTGAATGTGACGCCAGTTTTAAGCAGGGCACGCGATTTTCCAACTGGATACATGGAAAAGGGGACCACTATTATCACCCCTTTGCCTTGCCACAGCAGTTTCACCAAGTTGATCTAGCGCGTCACTGGCATAGTATGCGAGGGCAAAGTTCCTATGCAGACGCTGTCACATCCCAAGGCGCAGCGTGTGAACAGGACCTGGCGCCGAAGCAAATCACAACACCTGAATATGCGGGCAATCTGAACTACGGCTACCATTTGGACGCTGGGTTGTTTTCTAAGTTTTTAGAGCGACATTGCGTGGGTAGGCTGGGTGTGACCCACGTTCTCGCCAATGTCGTCGATATCACAAGTCGAGACAATGGAGATATTGAATCGCTGGCCCTAGATACGGGGGAGGTGATTAGTGGTGACCTGTTCGTGGACTGCACCGGTTTCGCGGCACTGCTTCTGGGTAAACACTTTGGGGTGCCGTTCGACAAGAAAGAGGACATCCTGTTCAACGACCGAGCATTAGCCGTTCAGGTCCCGCGGGCTACATCTAACGAACCTATTGCGTCAGCCACTCGCTCCACCGCGCAAAGCGCTGGGTGGATATGGGATATCGGCTTGCCGTCACGCAGAGGTGTGGGATACGTCTATTCTAATGCCCACACCAGCGACGAGCAGGCCGAGCAAGACCTGAGAAAGTACATCGCCGACACCGGAAACGCGGGCTTCAGCGTTAGCTGCACGCCACGGCAAATTGGATTCACCCCAGGACATCGACGGGAACTTTGGCATAAAAACTGTGTTGCCGTCGGTTTGTCGGGCGGGTTTGTTGAGCCTCTTGAGGCCTCAGCCTTGGTTATGGTTGAGCTGTCAGCAAAAATGTTGAGTGAGCAGCTACCTGCCAATCGCGATGTCATGGACGTGGTGGCCAAACGCTTTAACGAAAAATTCTTGTATCATTGGTACAGGATTATTGAATTTTTGAAGTTGCACTATGTCTTGTCCGAGCGTCGAGACACAGAGTACTGGCGAGCCAACTGCGACGATGGGTCAGTTCCACCAGATCTCACAGAGTCACTCAAGCTTTGGCGCCATCAAAGTCCAAAATACCAGGATTTACCCTTGGCGGATGAGTTGTTCCCTGCGGCCAGCTATCGCTATGTACTGTACGGCATGGGTTTTGTGTCGGACCCCGCAACAGACACACGTCGCTCAGATGTTTCTACTCGCATGGCTGCACAAGAGCTGTTTAGAAAAAATATTGAGCACACAAGACAGGCGCTCACCGCATTACCCACTAACCGGGATTTGATTCAAAAAATCCACGAGTTTGGTTTGCAGAGGGTGTAGCCGGTGAATTGGAGTGAAAATGGCAAATAATTATGTGTTGCTAAACAACGCCCAACATAACGACCTGCGGGTCAGCACTCAGCGATCGGCGAAATTGGGTGATGACATTGCCTTTGCACCTACGTTTCCACTGGAATTTCGTCAAGTTCAATCGTGCTATCCCATTTTTTTTCGAAAGGATGGCAATACCGGCGAGTTTGCCCCCATTGCTTTGTTTGGATTTGAGCCACGGGAAAACCTATTTCTGGACGATGAAGGCTGGCATGCGCACTATGTTCCGCTGATGGTTCGTCGTCACCCGTTTGTCATCGGGCTCCAAGAAGTAACCGGTGAGCCAGATACCAAAAAGGCTGTCGTATCCATTGATGTGAATAGTCCTCGTGTCAGCGAGTCTGAGGGTGAGCGTTTGTTTTTGGAACACGGTGGGAACTCCGACTTCCTAACCTCCATTGTAGAAATGCTTGAGACCATAAGACTGGCCGACGAAATGAGCAAAGGTTTTGTAAAAACCCTGCTTGAGCTGGACTTAATTGAAAACGTCACCATGCAGGTGGAGCTCAAAGATGGCTCAAAGCATGAGTTGATAGGCTACTACACGATAAATGAGGACAAGCTACAGCACTTGGACGGCGAAGTTTTGGCAAGTCTGCATGAAAAGCATTATTTGGAGTCCATCTACATGATGGTGAGTTCCTTGTCGTCTTTTCGCACCTTAATCGAAAAAAAGAATGAGCGACTGGCTTAGGTTGTGACGCATCAGATCAAAGAAATTGAAGGTATTAATCCGATCAACGTCGGTGAGTCCTTTGCTTGTATTTCAGAACCGCTGGTTCTGAGAGGCTTGGTGAAGGATTGGCCTGTGGTAGAAGCGGGAAGGCAATCCCCTGATACTGCCGCAGACTACATTCGCGAATATTATTCCGGCGATCATTTGACTGCCTTTACCGGCGCGCCAGAGATTCGTGGCAGGGTAGCCTATAACGACGAATTGACAGGGTTTAACTTTGAACGAATCAGCGCCACCTTGGACCAGGTGTTGAATCCTATCTTTGAGAATCTGGATAATCCTCAGCCGCCAGCCTACTACGTAGGTTCGACACTGCTGGACCGATGGTTTCCAGGATTTCGTGAGCACAATGACTTAAGGATGGGAGACCGTGATCTCCTTGTGAGTTTGTGGCTTGGTAATCGAATCAAAGTGTCCGCACATTTTGACGTGGCAGACAACATTGCATGCTGCGTTGTTGGGCGGCGAAAGTTCACTTTGTTTCCGCCGGAACAGTTGGACAATCTATATGTCGGTCCGTGGGACAATACGCCGGCTGGACAGCCCATTAGTCTGGTCGATTTTGATCAACCGGATCTAGACAGGTTTCCGAGGTTTAGACAAGCCATGGATGCTGCTTACACTGCAACACTGGAACCGGGCGACGGGATCTGTATTCCCAGTATGTGGTGGCATCACGTTGAGAGCTTGGACGGGTTCAATGTTCTGGTCAATTATTGGTGGCGGACCACACCGCGATACATGGGGGCGCCCCTTAGCGTGCTCAAGCACGCGCTATTGAGTTTGAAAGGACTACCGCCGGAACAACGAAAAGCTTGGCAGCATATTTTTGACTTTTATATTTTCAACGAGTCGGATGAGGCTAGCGCTCACATTCCCGAACACAGCCGGGGTATTTTGGGCCAAATGAGTGATGCTACCGCACGGCAATTGCGGGCTGATCTGTTGAATCAGCTAAACCGCTGAATGTGAGTTGAGTTATGAATAAGATAACTAAGGTGGTGATTGCGGGAGGTGGAACAGCCGGATGGATGGCCGCCGCTTCTTTATCCAAACTCATCGGCAAGAATCTCGAGATATCTCTTATTGAGTCCGATGAGATTCCAACGGTTGGAGTGGGTGAGGCCACCATTCCTTCCATGCTGATTCTACACCGCTTGTTGCAGATCAAAGAGCAGGACTTTGTTGCTGCGGTGAACGGTACGTTCAAACTCGGGATCGCGTTTGAAAACTGGCGCGACGTCAACGAAGATTACATTCACTCCTTTGGTTACACCGGTAAGGACTGTTGGGCCGCAGGCTTTCAACATTTTTGGCTTAAAGCTCTACGCGAGGGTATCAGCAAGGACTTTGGTCAGTACTGTCCAGAGTTGGTGGCGGCCCAACAAAACAAGTTTGCGGTTTTGGCCAATCAGCCACTCAATTATGCCTACCATATTGATGCGGGTAGGTATGCAACCTATCTTCGAAAGATATCCGAGGCTCACGGCGTCCAGCGCGTCGAAGGCAAAATCGTGCAGGTCAGTACCCGCGACGACAATGGTCACATCGAGAGCGTGACCCTTGAATCCGGCAAAGTGCTGGAAGGGGACTTATTTGTTGATTGCACCGGATTCCGTGGTTTGTTGATTGAGCAGACCCTGCATACGGGCTATGACGATTGGTCTCACTGGCTACCCTGTGACAGTGCTGTGCCAGTGCAAACCCGTTCGGTGGGTCCGCCCATTCCGTATACCCGCGCTATTGCTCGTGATGCCGGATGGCAGTGGAGAATTCCCCTTCAACACCGGGTCGGCAATGGACTGGTGTTTTGTAGTCGATATCTGTCGGATGACGAGGCGATACAGACAGTGTTGAACAACATAGAAGGGGAAGCGATTACCGAGCCCCGAATCATTCGCTTTAGAACCGGTAAGCGTAGGAAGCACTGGAACAAAAACTGTGTGGCCATGGGGTTATCCAGCGGTTTTATAGAGCCCTTGGAGTCGACAAGCATTCATTTGATACAACGAGCCATCATTCGATTAATGCAGATGTTTCCTTACAACGGTATCCGGGAACCCGAAGTCAACGAGTTCAATGCTCAGATGGATGCGGAAATCGAAAATATACGTGACTTTATTGTGCTGCATTATCACGTGACCAATCGTGAAGACACCCGGTTTTGGCGGCATTGTCGCAGCATGAGTATTCCTGAGTCCTTGCAGCATCGTATCGATTTGTTTAGGCAAACGGGGCGAGTGTTCAAGGTGGACAGTGAGTTGTTTGGCGAGAACTCTTGGATACAAGTAATGTTGGGCCAAGGTTTGTTACCAGAACAATATCACCCCATTGTGGATGAAATGACCGACGACGAGTTGCGTCGATTTATGCAGGGTGCGGAAACAGCAGTCCATCGGCAGGTGGGACGGCTGCCGGATCATCAGGAGTTTATTGATCATTATTGTAAGGCGACAGATTTACAGTGATGAATAGAGGCCTGTTTCTTATCGGTATGTTTTTGTTGTCCGCCTGCGGCGGCGGAGGAGGCGCTGAGCCGGTGTCCGTCAATACGCCCTCGGTGACGACACCCGCGCCCCCAGCAGAGGAATCTGACACGGCGTCCGTGCCTTCGGCGCCCGTCGCACACTTGTCCTTTGTCGATGTGACTGCAGATTCCGGTCTAGATTTTTCCCATGGGTTAACCGGTGACACTATGGCAGCTATGGTTGCCGGAGGGGTGGCTGTCGGTGATTACAACGGTGACGGTTGGTTAGACCTGTACTTGGTCCAAGGAAACTCCGGCTTGAGTATGTTGTTTGAAAATCAAGGTCCCGATGAGCCTCTAAGCTTTACTGACGTCGCAGCTGATGCCGGTGTAACCGGCGAAATCGATGACAAAGCCTCAGGTCCGACCTTTGCTGATTACGATGGCGATGGAGATCTGGACTTATTCGTGGGTGGCGTTGAATACGAGGGTGTCCGGGTGTTCAACAATCTAGGTGATGGTAGTTTTGCGGATGTCACCCAGCTGACGGGACTGACTGATCTTAGTCGAGAAAACAATATAGGAATGGCTTTTGGTGACTATGACCAAGATGATGACCTGGATTTGTTTATTGCCCATTGGACCTTTACTGAAAACGAACTTCCGACGGATAGTACCCAGCATTTATGGCGCAACAATGGGGACGGTAGTTTTACCGATGTCAGTGACGCCACGCTGATCACACAAACAGTCATTGAGAAACCCCAGGATTATAGCTTCTCTCCTACCTTTGCAGATATTGATGATGATGGTGACAGCGATATCTTGTTGGTGGCTGATACCAATACCAGCCAGGTGTTGATCAATGATGGTGACTTGGGTGGCGGTTTGGTTGCGTTTAGTTATGCTACCGATCGGGGTGTTGTCAGTGACGAGGCGGGAATGGGCTCAAGCGTTGCCGACTTTGACAACGATGGTGATTTAGATTGGTTTGTTAGCAGCATCTCATTGGGTGATGACCCAACGGGTGGCAGACCAACAGAACAGGACAATGCTGGGTTTAACCTAACGGGAAATCGGTTCTATCGTAATGAAGGAAACGGCGTGTTTACTGACCAAACTGATTTAGCCGGGGTACGAAAGGGTTATTGGGGTTGGGGCAGTTGCGCTGCCGATTTCAACAATGATGGATACCTAGACATTTTTCACGTGAATGGTATGGATGACCCAGAGACCAATGCCTATCTGGAAGACCCATCTCGCTTGTTTATCAACAATGGGGATGGAACCTTTACCGAGTACTCCGAGCCCCTAGGGCTTGTGGACCGCAAGTCCGGTCGTGGCGTGAGTTGTTTTGACGGTGATCAGGACGGCGACATCGATGTTTTGATCGCTAATAACAACGATAGTGCGACGTTGTTTCGCAATGACGGGGGTAACCAGCTCAACTATCTCAACGTGCGTTTGCAGGGTCAGACGCCAAATACTCATGCTTTGGGTGCCAGAGTCTATTTGTCGTCCGGTGGTGTTAATCAAATGCGTGAGATCCACAATGGCAGTAACTATGTTTCTCACAACCCCACCGAACAACACTTTGGTTTGGGTAACGCCACAACCATCGACACGGTTCGTGTGGTTTGGCCGGACGGTACTGAAACCAGCCGTTCTGACATAAATCCCTATCAAAGGGTTTTAGTTAGTTATCCTGACAGTTGGTCAACCGACGATTAAGGTTTTTTCTTGAGGTTTTCGGATAAAAAGTCTTTCACTGTGCTGGTTTGCTCTGCATTGGGTGTAGTCACTAAATCGTCTAGGTTTGTCGGTAGGTGCTCTGTGGGGTCGTTGTCTTCGCGAAACACGTAATGATCGAAATACGCACGCCAAGCGCGCCGCTGGGTTTGATCCAGTTTCGCAATAGAAAGCAACCCATGCATAAGCGTGTCGTTGGGGGAGACTTGGGCATCCCCGATGCCGTCCCACCAATAATTGACCAACACATTCACCGCTTCCAAAGAGGCAACACCGTGCCACCAGAGACTCGGAATGTAGATCGCATCCCCTGGCTCAAGTACTGCTTCCAGCGCGGTTTCCAGGGCTGCAGAAAATTGCGGAAAGCGATCCAGGTCCGGATCCCAGACATCAACCATGCTGATGGGGACGCCACCCGGGGCGCCCAGCATTGGGCCCGGATAAAGACTAGACACTTGTTCTGGTGGGAACAACACAAATTGCCGTTTGCCTGCCACGACGCAAGCCAGATTTCTGTGTACGTCATAGTGGGGTGCAACCTGACCTCGATTGCCGATCCACATGGTGGGTGCAATGTCGTCATCTAGTAACTTTTGTGGGTTGTCGACGGCAAACTGCGGCAGTGTCTCCAGTACTTGCAAAGCCTGCACGGCGAGAGAAAAAGATTGGGTACCGGCTTTGGCTGATTGCAGCTGGGACAAAACTTGGGCCAGAGGAATCTGTGCTCGTCGGAAGTTTACACCCTGTAAATCAGTACTATAAAAAAAACGACCCCGGGCTTCGGGGGGTGCGGCGATGGTGTACACAGGAGTTCCGTTGTCCGCACTGGCAAGGTAGGAACAGATGGATTCATCGGAAGTACAAGCGTGTTGGACTGCAGGCCAATCGCTAAACAGGGATCGCATAACAGCGGGTTTGCCAGATGGAACGATGTCATTGTGGAACGTATCCACATCAACATTTTTCCATACTGAGATTTGGTCCACGTTAACTTTCCGCAATTGGCTAGGAGAATAAATGTGTATAACAGATTACTGACCACGAATACACCGATTTACACGCGCATACTGGTGTCGGCGGTTGTGATTTTCACGGTTTTAAACAGTGGTTGTAGTGGAGAGGAAGTCATGTCGGATAAGGTTTGGGCGATCAACGTGGGAGGGGACGCCTATGTGGATATGGACGGAATCAACTATGACGCAGAGTCCCACGTGCAAGGAGGCCATGTTGGTACCCTGGACATCATTAAGGGTTCACAGGACTCAGTCCTATATCAAACCTATCGTCGCGGCGACGTTAGAGTGACGCGACCCATGGAAAATGGTGTCTACGATATTACTTTCCACTTTGCAGAACCTGATGAGGTTAAGGGCGAAGAGCGGGTTTTCGACATATTTGTTCAAGGGCAACGTGTGGCAAAGAATATTGATGTCATGTTGTTTCGTGACGGAAAAATTCACTCTGCCTTGACGGTGACCGTTCCCGGTGTGGTGGTTTCTGACGGTGAACTTAAAGTGCACTTTGAGGCAGGTCGTGGAGAACCCATCTTAAGCGCCTTATTGGTTCGGACCAAAGTCCCCCCTCAAAAAGATACATGGGAGCTGGTGTGGAGCGATGAGTTCGATAGCGCAGGCTTAGATTTGGATAAATGGAACATCGAGGAGTGGCCCGCTCGCAAAGTAAATGATGAAAATCAATCCTATACATCACGGTCACGCAATGTACGGGTGGAAGATGGCATGTTGGTCTTAGAGGCCCACAAAGAGGCTTTTGATAACGCGGAATATACCTCTGGCCGAATTCAGTCCAGTGGTAAAGGGGATTTTCTATACGGTCGATTTGAAATTCGCGCCAAGCTGCCCCAGGGTCAAGGCACATGGCCAGCCATTTGGATGCTGCCAAGCAATCCATTTACCTATGCCACCACCTGTGAAGAGGGCGAAGATTGGCAAGGTAGCAGTACCTGTGATGCTTGGCCTAACTCGGGTGAGATCGACATCATGGAGCATGTTGGTTACCAAATGAATCACGTGCACGGCACGGTGCATACTAAAGCCTATTATTGGATTAAATGGGAGCAGCGTAAGGGCCGGATCCTAACCCAGGACGTGGCGGACGACTTCCATGTGTACGCATTGGAGTGGTCCCCAGAAAAGATCGACGTATTCCTGGACGATACCCTGTACTTTACTTACACCAATGAAGAAAAAGGTTGGGAAGAGTGGCCATTTGACCATCCGTTTCATGTCATTCTCAATATTGCTGTCGGTGGTGTTTGGGGTCGCGCCGGTGGCCCAATTGATGACACGATTTTTCCACAGCGGATGCTTGTGGATTACGTGCGGGTGTATCAAATACCTGAAAGTTAACTTATCAGCGAGGGTTTAGGGAAAACCTGCGGTACTCGGTGGGTGTTTGACCCGTGATTTTCTTGAAAATCGCGTTAAAGGTAGACTTGCTTCTAAACCCGACGTCTTCGAAAACTTGTTGGATGGGTTTTTCCTTTTGCTGTGGGTTTCCCAAGATTTGTTCAGCTTCGCTTACCCTGTAACCGTTGATGAAATCATAAAAGCTCTGATTGTAGTGGCCATTTATGAGCGCTGACGCGCTTCTTGGGGACACATCTAAGCTATCTGCAAGTCCTTCCAGGCTCAAGTGTGTATCTTGGTTAACTTTGACCCGACACATTAAGTCTTCCAATTTGTTGACTAGCTCTGGATCAAACTGATGTTTGTCCGTATTGGACTGATCGACGGGTTCTTCCACAATCCGTTGTTTGTGTCGAATACCGACAATCACCATCCAGCTCACGAGGAACAAGGGCAGGTAGTTGGCGACCAGCGCAATATTGCGCGCCAGTTCGTAGTTGTGAAAGATGGGTCCTGGGTTAAATAGTCGGACGCACCACAGGGCCACAAAGCCAAACGTTGAGTACCCCAACCAAATCAGATTGATTTCATCAATGTTCGAAAAGTGGTGTCGAATTTCTCGATTGTGTTTGCGCACCAGAACAAGTGCTAAGAATCCATAGTAAACCGAGATTGCGAGGGCCGGGTTGCTGGCGGCGATATTGATATTGCTAGGATTTGCGTTTCCATCAAACAGCTCTCTGAGAATTACCACCATCAGCGACGGAATGCCCACCACGATAGCCAGCAAAATTTTGTCATTCTTGCTTGGCATCATGGATTCACCAGCCATGCCGCGACTATAGGTCAGTAACAACACGCCCTGCAGATAGTAAAGAACAGTCAACGGGAGAAACTCGAACGGTGCCAGCAGCGCCACGGTAGGCCCGCTAAAAACGGCGTTGTACAAAAACAGGTAACACAGAGACGTTAACCCCTGGGTTACGATGAAAGCCGCTAAAACCACATCCACTTGCCGGCGCCCCCGGCTGGTCAACAGAGAGATCGCCATCACCACTGTCAGGCCCGCGGTCATCAAGAGCACGACATCGTGAACGTTAAATAGTAGTTTGCCCAATTCTTAAGATCTCCTGATGATATTGATACACGGTTTGCGGGATGGTTCCAGGCAAAACCGCTAAATACGGTCCGAATGGACGCAATGCCGCCACGTGGACGTCCTAAGACATGAATCTGCCGTTCTTCGGGCGCCTGATCTAAAACTTCTTTCTATTCTGTTGGCAAATACATGCCTCAAGGAGTCAAGAATGAAGCAAATTACCGTCCTTTTACTGTGTTGTCTGTGCTTAGTTGTAGCACTACCGGCCCATCCGAACCAAGACTGGGAGTCGGACCCGCTGTTTGTATTGGCTGAGCAGTGCTACACGGAATCAATGCGCACTGGGTCAAGCCATGAGCTAAAGGTCGATGCCTGTAATAAGGCGCTAGAAATCTGGTACTTAGCACCTTCAGACCGGTCATTGGTCTTGCACAATCGAGGAGTTATTCAGCTGGCAAACGGTGATTTACAAGGTGCCAGAGGGAGTTTTGATGAGTCTGTTGAACTCGCCGAAGCTATTGGAATGCAAAACTTGGCCCTGGCGCAGCTCGCTCACAAACAAGGTGATTACGTGGTCGCCCTTGAACAATACGACATCCTGTTGAGTGCACAAACCCAAGATCCGATTGTCCTAGAAAATCGCGACCTCATCGCGAGGAACAAAGAGAGGGCAGCGCAGGCTTTAGCTCAATACAAGGAGCATGATGGGGCATCAGGCAGGCAGAGTCGGATAGCCCAGCAATAGAAAATGCCAAGCGTGATCTTTGATTGTTTAACTAGGTGTGGCGTTTTGAGCGTTGACGATACGTTTGAGACGCCATGCGGCTAAGGCACCCAGCACGCCACAGATCGCAATCCCCGAGAAGTAAATAGAGTAGGCCGTTTTATTGGGATAGTGCTCTAGTAGAGAACCATTAATCAGCGGCAGATAAATGTCTGGAGAGTAGCCCAACAGGGAAATAACGCCAATTGCGAGACCCTTAATGCGATTAGAGATGTTGCAGCTTTCGAGTGTTGACCAAAAAATACCCCGAACGGCGTAGGTGAGCAATCCGATGATCAACACCATACCCAACAATACGGCGGTACCAGAACCCGCGGGCAATAGCACCATACCAAACAAGGCAACCGCTGCTAGTAGTAATAATACGCCCAATACTAGTTCCCTATCGAGAAAGTCTCCTGCAAACCCAGCGGCAGCGGCACCTATGGGTCGCATCCATAGCTTAGCAACGGTAATGGACCCCACCGCAACAGCGGTCAGCCCGTAATTGGTTTGCATATAGGCGGAAAAAGAGTAGGTGGCCCAAAACAACTGATAGCCTGTGAGTATGCAAATGGCGCACAACCAAATTTCTTGCCGGTTGACTATGACCTTTAGATCTTTGAGTAATGTGGATTCTTCTGTGACGGCTTTGTCGGTTTGTGGTTTGTGATCGTGATTGTCTTTGACCACAAACAACACGATGGGGGCCATAATCAACATAAAGCCCACATAAAACCAAATCACTTTGTGAAGTGCTTCCGACGGAGTTTGTCCCAGGCCGTTTAGCCAATAGGCAAACATCGCCACCGCAATGGTAGCGAGTAGCGCTTCCACCAAACCACGACCACCATCCAAGATACCAAAGAAACGCCCTTGCTCCTCCGGTTTCGCCAACACCGCAGTGGCCTTAATCATGGCGGACCAAAAGGTCAGTCCAGTGGTGAGTCCCCAACCGGCGAAAATGATTTGCAGGGACG
>JBCCFQ010000002.1:0-25479 GCA_039029655.1 Pseudomonadota bacterium
ATAGAATGAAAACGTGGTCAATATGCATAGGTTAACTATAAACGGTCTAAAGCAACGACCCAACGTCTCCAGCCTGAGGTATGCTAAAACCTATGAAACGGATTTTGCTAGCCATTCTTTGTTGCGCCACTCAAGGATGTGCAAACAACTGGGTACAGATTTCGGTGGAATTCAAGACCAAAGACCGGCGCTCAACAGAGCAAATCGAAGTCCGCTACACCAATGACACTGGCAGCACCGTTTGTCTTCTGCCAGAACACTGGCCCAATCAAGCTGGGAAAATCAATCAAACTAAGGCCGTCTTTCTCATAGTGTCAGGAGAGAGGTTTCCCATCGAGTATTTCAACACCGGGTATTGCCCCGATTGCAAATTGATTGTTCAACCCGATGAGACTGTTACATCGTCTATTTCGTACGATGACTTTCAGCTACCTGCGAAACTTCGAGATCAGCCGAAGAATTTGGAGCTTCCATCAGTGGCGTTTTCATGTCCACATAAACCTTAAGCGCCGGTCACTTGCATCTTTTAGGGATCACAAGCCTAAGAAATGACTCCTTGTGCCAACTTATGTCAAAAGCAACCAATCCCGATTCACACTCACCAGTTGTACGTTCGTGATAAAATTTTGGATTAAGGGATTGAATCACTAGGTGCTGTTTTGACCTTTCGCTTTGTTTTTATTTGTCTGTTGTCCGTTCTCATTCAAGGGTGTGGGGGCGGAGGCTCTGGCTCAACAAATCCTCCTCCACCGCCACCAAGCTCGAGTTTTAACCTTGCCGGATTCACGGTATCTAGTGAGAACGGATCCCGCACTGACACCTTGAATTTCACTTGGACGATTTCCAATCCAAACAACCAAACGCTAACTTGCACCCTGGATATTTTTGGCAATGGTGATGAATTACTCACCATTGACAATTGCGCCACAACACAAAATCGCCCCGTCACCTATCAGGTGTTCGGTCGCTTCCTACCCAAGATTACCGTCAGCGACGGTGTCTCAGAGCAAGAGTTGATTCACACGGCGGTGGTTGCCGCGCCGATTATTGCACCTGTTTTTGCGCCAAGACCCAGCTTTTTTACCGGCAACGAGCTGTGCGTACACATCGTCGCTGCTCTAGTGACCGTGGCAACGGCAGAGATTGGTGACATATCTGAAACCCTGGAACCGCCTTTGCATTGTGGTGGAAGCCGAGGCGGTTGGTCCAAAACGCTAGACTTGTCTGACATGCCCAGTGGCGAACACATACTTGAAATAAGGGTCACCACAGAAGACGGAAGAAATTGGCTCTTTTTGGTGGAAGTCATCATCAACCGACTGCCCCAAGTCGAAGTCTCTTCACCATTGGAGCACACGGTTTTGCGTCCAAGTGGTCAACTGGTGGCAAGTTGCAATGATCCCGATAACGTTGCGGCATTAACGGCTTTTGTCTCAGACCGCAATGGCCGCAACGAAAGAGCCATTGCCGTTTCACCGAATCAGCAAAGTGTAGACGTAGCTTTTAATCCTCAAGAGTTCGAAGGGCAACAAATTCGCCTCGTTATCATTTGCACGGAAGACACTGGCCGCGAGGTTGAGCGAGTGTTGACCCTTAACGTGGATAGTAGCGCGACATTAACCCAGCGTGTGGAAGTGGATGGCTTGATTTTAGACTTCGATGACGATCAAGTGCTGTACCAAGTGCCCAGAGATGACGGCTTCTTCGACTTTGCGATTCTGGATATAAACACCGAGGAAGTTGTCCCGATTCCAGCACGGGTGAGGAGCTCCCACAGCGTTTCTACATTAACGGCCACGGGCGCCATCATCAGTGCCGGAGTACTTTTGGAATGGCACAACGGGGCGTTGACTGAATTAGTTCCCCAACAAGCTCGCCCGTCGATGATAACTGGTGACTTCCTTATTTTTACCGATGAGCAAGGACAATGGTTTCGCCGACAGCTGAGTACTCAAACCAACCTACCCATTCCGGGGGAAGCCAAAGCTGTGGCCGAGTCAGGTGTTGTGGCTTACGTGCTCGATAGAGATATATTTCTTTGGAGCGATGGTAATAGCACGCCCATACAAAATGACACTTCCTCTAACGTTGGTAGCGTAGTGACCGACGGTGCGCGCGTCGCGTATACCCAAAGCTTCACGGGAGCGCTGTTCCTGAACGAGTCAGGGGTCGAAACTCAACTCTCGGTGAATGGCCGTACGCCTATGCTCTCGGACGGATGGTTAGCCTACCTAGGTTTCGTCACACAACAATACCAGGTGTTCGTCCGTGACCCGGACGGGGTTGAAACCCAACGCAGTTTCTTCGGCGCCACCTTGGAACTCGTGGATGGCCTTGGCGATACCGTTTTCAAAAACGGTGGGCGACGTTATTGGTCGCAAAATGGTCTACCTTTGCTGAATGTTTCATCCGATTTAGGGTTTGCCCGCTCTGAGCCCGGGACCCGTTCCATTGCCATGGGCCGATCCGTTTTTGATGTAGATCTCGGCCTGGCCCAGGAGGTCAGCACCCAAGGCACGATTAGTGGGAGTCAGAGTGGCTCGACCAGTGCCGACGGCAACGCCTTAAACGTGTCTTTCGTGAGTGAAAGCACGTTTGAAGTGGTGAGTGTCAGCGTTACCGTTGGATCACTGACTACGGACCTCATGTTTATGCTGGGCGGTGGCCCCACCAGTGGACCTTCAAGGTTTTTTGGGTCCTTGGATATCAGTACTTTGGCACGAGGTGATTACGTCGCCACGTTATTGGCAGAAGACGGTCTGGGCAACAGTTACGAAACCACCATTCCTTTCTCGGTGGATCGCCCGCCCACAGTGGTAACAATTGCACCCCTGGTGGGTACCGTGGCACGCCCCGAATTGGCGGTGCACGTGAGGTGCCAGGATGACGATCCCGGAACTTGGACCGCTTCGTTTCGGGTGGGCGGTTTGGTGATCTCAGCCGCACCTGGGGTGGACCTTATCGATCCGGCCCTGGAACTTGCAGGATCAACCAACGAGTTTGAAGCAACGGCGGCTTGTGTGGACTCTGCAGGACAACGTACAGAAGAAGTCATCAATCTGTTCAATGACCCAAGCCAAACCCTGACCGAGCTAGAAAGCGTTAACGGACCCATTCTCGATCTAACGGATACCCAAATTCTCTATTGGTCCGGCATACTGGATACCCCAGGGGTTTGGCTGCGAGACCGCACGAACGGGATGGAAGTCGAGATCCCCAACGACGTTGAGGGTGTAGTTGGCGAAGGCCGCATTACACCCACCGGTGCCGTTTATCGGCGAGACGGGCTTCGGCAGAGCTTTCGCGGCAGGCTAGTGGATTGGCGTAACGGAAACATCGAAGTGTTACCCGGTGACAGAGGTGCGATAGAGCAAATCAACGGCGACTTTATGATTTGGAATAGCAACGACCTTGCCTATCGCAAACGTTTTTCAAGTGGTGCCACCAACCAGCTGGAACCTTCTTTTCAGCAGTCCTATGGGTTCGGTGTAACCACAGTCGGTCTCACGTATTTTTTCGACGCCGCAATATTTAGCTCAGCCGTCACACCCACCATTTACACCTACGACATTGCCGGAAACCTGGGTCAAGCAATCACAGACGACCAGGAGTTTATCCTTAGACCCCAAGTGACCCAAGACGGTACCCGGTTTTTGTATTTGACCCAGGGTTTACCTCTGCAACAAGGTGGCATCCGCACTCTTAAACTTTATGAGAATGGGCAAGAAACCACCATTATGGGCGGTATACCCAACAACCCCGCGCCCCGTTATCAAAGTTCAGGTACCGACTACAAAATTACCGGCGATTGGATCGTGTATAACCGGTTTAATGGCGGCCCTAGAGACATTTGGCTGCGAGACATAGATGGCAATCAAACTCAGATCACTTTTGATTCGCCAACACCCCCTCAGATTGAAGAACTCGCAGCCAATGGAGAGTTTACCTACATTCTTGGTGGGGACCGCTATCTAAGAAGAACAGACGACAGCGTTGAGCCAATCAGTCTCAGAGAAGGCACCCCCTATTTCATCAACGACACCTGGTATTTGGTCTTAGGGCGCAGCGTTTTTACCATCAATTAACCACCCTGTCGCCGGTGTGGGATGAAGCACCGTCATGAAGCTTTGGGTACCGGTCGTGACTTATTTGTCTTAATGTTAAGACGATTACCCATTTTATATGTCTGCATCAGGCCCGAAGGTGAATAAGTCAATTTAGTCACGACCGGTACCTCATAATTTTACATCGTAAAATTTACAATGTAATATATTCCAATGCCGAGAAGAGCACTGACCCATGAAGAGATAGATAGCTACCGTTTGAGTTACTGCGAAACGGCCTTCGACCTGTACAAAAAAAACGATTATGCGGGTGTCACGATGCGGGCAATTGCCAAGGAAATGGGCATCAGTCCAATGACGGCGTACCGTTACTTCGACGATAAGGAGGAGGTTTTTGCTGCCCTAAGAGCGATGCATTTTGATCGACTCGCGGACACGCTAGAGGCGGTTAATAAATCTCTCCCGCCGCGAGAATACCTGCGCGAACTGGCAGTGGCCTATGCGGGGTACGCGAATAAGGAACCCCACGGTTATCGCCTGCTCTATGTTGTGCATATCCACCAAATGAAGGCCTACCCAGAAATGGAGTCGGCCCAATTGCGTACACAGCAATTGTTATTCAACGCGACCCGTCGCGCCATTCAATCTGGGGAAATACAAGGAGAGCCTGCAGTGCTGGCACACACACTGTGGGCATCCATTCATGGGTTGGTGTCGTTGCATCTCGCAAATCAACTGACTCGCGGATCCAGTTTTAAAGAGTTGTTTACGGCAATGCTGGATCAACTCTTATCCGCTTAGTTGGCGCATAACCACTTGGAACAATCTCAGGAGACTTGATGAGTAAATTTGCGGGAAAGACAGCCATCATTAGCGGCGGTGCTGAGGGCATCGGCTTCGCCATTGCCCGGGCACTAGGCCAACAGAAGATGAATATCGTCCTGGCGGATATCGACGTTGCGACTCTAGACAAGGCTGTGCACGAATTGAATCAAGCGGGGATTACAGCCATAGGAACAAAACTTGACGTTGCCGAAGAGTCTGATTGGGAGGCGGTTGCTGCGCGAGCGCTGGGGGAATTTGGCGAGATTCACATGCTTGTCAATAACGCGGGTGTGGGTGGCGAACCCGGTCCGATAGAACATCAGAGTATTCAAGGCTGGATGTGGGGGCTAAGCGTCAACTTGATGGGTGTTGTGTATGGCGTAAAGACCATGATTCCGCATATCAAACAACATGGTGACGGCGGTTGGTTACTAAACGTCGCTTCTATGGCCGGCATGGGTGGCGTTCCATACAGCGGTGTCTACACCGCATCCAAGTCGGCGGTCGTTGCGTTAACCGAGGCTTGGGCGGCCGAACTGGGCAGTGATGACATTCATGTGTCGGTGTTGTGTCCTGGGTTTGTTCACACTCGTATCTACGCCTCAGGCAGAAATCGCCAAGCGCGTTTTGAGTCACACGCTCCCGTTTCGCCACAAGCCGAACAACGAAAAAACAGTGCCGCGGAACTGGTGAAAAACGGAATAGACCCGTCCATTGTCGGACAGCGAGTCATCGAAGCGCTTAACGCAGGAGAGCTTTACATCTTTACCCACGCCAAATATCGCGACGTCATACAACAACGGTCGTCCGCTATAGACGAGGCGTTTGCTCGGGCTGAGCAAAGTCCGATTTTGCGGGATGTCGTTAGCAGCGACATGTTGTGAGGCATCCCGCGATGTTTAACCAACAATTATCTAACATCTAGGTCGCATGCATTAAGGAAACAAACATGCCTGAAATCACTTGGTTTGGATGGTTTCACACCATTGTCGCTATGATTGGGATTTTGTTTGGCGTGTTCTCTCTGACCGTGCACAAAGTCATCACGGCTGAGAACCGCAGCGGCATAATCTACCTGCTCTGTACCTTCATTGCTGCGGCAACGGCGCTGATGATTTACCGACATGGAGGGTTTGGCCCAGCCCATGGGCTTGCTGTGCTCACTCTCCTGGCACTAGCCGGTGGTTTTTTGGTAACACAGATCCCCGTGTTCTCGAACATTGCCCATTACTTGCAGGCTTTTTGTTTCTCTGGAACTCTATTGTTTCATATGCTCCCAGCGGTGACGGACGGATTACTGCGTTTGCCGGTCGATAAACCAATTCTGTCCACACCTGAGGATCCGTTGCTTTTAAAGCTTTATCTACTGCTTTTGGTCATATTCATTGTTGGTTTTTCGGCCCAGTTCCTGTGGCTTAAAGCTAACGCAGTCAAACAATACCCCACAGCGGCTCGGGCTGCTGTTTCTTCGAAATAAGGAAGTATTCAAATTATGAAGTCAGATCGTGAATTAGGCATTGTTGTGTATGGGGCAACGGGTTACACCGGTAAGCTCGTGGCAGATTATTTAAACCAACGTTATGGCGTAGGGGGCGAAATCTCCTGGGCCATGGCCGGGCGCAGTCAAGACAAACTCGAAGCAACCCGTGACGAGCTTGGTGTCGCATCGGATGCAACGATGATCGTGGCTGACGCCGGTGATCCCGAATCGCTTCGCTCTATGGTTGAGCGCGCGTCGGTAGTTCTGACGACGGTTGGCCCCTATCAATTGTATGGATCAGATTTGGTGGCGATGTGTGCACAGGCGGGCACCGATTATGTGGACTTGTGTGGCGAGCCAAACTGGATGCGCGAAATGATTAATTCTCAAGACGCCACTGCCCGCCAAAGCGGCGCTCGCATCGTGTTCTCCTGTGGCTTTGATTCCATTCCATTCGATTTGGGCGTTTGGTTTTTACAAGATAACGCCATTCAGACACACGGTTCACCTGTACCTCGAGTCCGCGGGCGAGTGAGAGATATCAAGGGCGTTTGGTCTGGTGGCACCCTTGCCAGTTTTCGTGCGACTCGTGCGGCAGTGGCTGAAAATCCAGAATTAGCCACCACACTGATGGATCCCTTCGCGCTTACACCGGGCTTTCAAGGCGCACCACAACCCCACGGCATGAAACCCATGTACGACGATGTTCTGGAAAGTTGGGTAGCGCCGTTCATGATGGCGATCATCAACACAAAGACAATCCATAGATCCAACATGCTCCAAAACCACCGCTACGGTGAGCAGTTTGTATACGATGAGATGCTTATCACGGGCCCCGGCGATCAGGGCGAAGCTGCAGCAAAGGCGGTAGCCGCAGACACTTCAATGGAAACTGACCAAACCCAACCCGGGGAAGGACCGACAAAACAGCAACGAGAAGAAGGCTACTACGATTTGCTGTTCGTGGGTGAGGCAGCAGACGGCAGCCTGATACGCGCGGCGGTAACCGGCGACATGGATCCTGGTTACGGCTCAACCTCCAAAATGATCGCGGAAGCCGCAGTATGTCTTTTAGAAAATCCTGAGCTTGGCTCTGGAGGTGTCCTGACACCGGCGGCTGCCATGGGTGGATCTCTTGTCCATCGCTTACAGAACAATGCAGGCCTAAGTTTCAAATTGGAATGATATGGGTTGCAAACTGCCTGGTTAACCACAGCCTTCCTAGGCCAACCCATAATAGTCATGCGGGTGACCCAAAAAGACTGATAAGGTTGTCAGGGATGACGACACTCAAGCGAAATCCATGCCCGCGACAGAGCCAGTCCATGTAGGGCTTAAGCGTCGACTCACGCTGCCGCTGCTCATCTTTTACGGCCTTGGCACCATTGTTGGGGCAGGCATCTATGTGCTCGTTGGTGCAGTTGCCGGACGCGCCGGTTTGTACGCACCATTGGCCTTTCTGGTGTCAGCTTTAATCGCCGGACTGACCGCACATTCCTATGCCAAGTTGTCCGCACGTTTTCCCAAGAGTGCAGGCGAAGCGGTCTACGTGAGTCACGCGTTTGGGAATCCACTGCTAGCAACAATGACTGGACTCGCCGTGATTGTGACCGGCGTGGTTTCCGCAGCTACTATTGCCAACGGGTTTGCCGGCTATTTGGATGTTTTTGTCGAAAGCCCCACCTGGCTCGTAATTCTGTTGTTCATCATCATCCTGGGTGGGGTTGCAATCTGGGGCATCCTCGAGTCGGTGATGCTGGCAACCATTATCACCATACTGTCTATTGTCGGGCTATTAATTGTTGTCTACCTGTCTGGCGATGCATTGCTCAGCGTCGGTGACAACTGGCACAACCTGCTGCCACCCTTAGAACTGGGCGCTTGGACTGGGATTACCTTCGGTGCGTTCTTGGCTTTCTACGCTTTCATCGGTTTCGAGGATATGGTGAACGTTGCGGAAGAAGTGCGTGAGCCTCAGCGGACGCTACCGCTCGCCATTTACTCAGCACTGATTCTCGCGGCGCTTCTATATGTGCTGATTGCCCTGGTTGCGATCCTGACTTTGGACTTGGAAACACTGGCCACATCAGAAGCACCCCTGGTGGATGTTGTGGCGGCAGCCGGCAACCCGAACGCGAGTCGTCTAATTGCCATTTTTAGTCTTTTGTCCGTTACTAATAGTGCATTGGCGCAAATCATTATGGCGTCTCGGATTCTTTACGGTATGTCACGGGACGGTGCCTTACCAGAATGGTTTGCCAGCGTCTCACAACGCACCAATACACCGGTTCGAGCCACGTTGTTCACGGGTGTGGTGGTATTACTGTTTGCTCTCGCATTGCCGCTTGTGACCCTCGCCGAGATCACCAGCTTTATAATCATCCTAGTATTTAGCCTTGTGAATGCCTCGTACTTTAGACTGCAACTCAACAGGGAAAGCGGCCGACGGATTGCTATCACGCCGTTGGTGGCGATTGTGCTTTGTTTGTTTTTGCTGTTTGTTCAAAGCTACGTTCGGTTAAGCGCTTGATGTCTTTATTGTGTTCCAGGAAAACCTCGCTGGGCGTGTATCGTTAGAGTCTCATATTACAGGAGTAAAGCATGTTGCTTCTTGGCAATATCCTCTTCTTCATCTTTGGCGGCTTTGTTATTTTTTTCGGTTATGTGATCGGCGGCATCATTTTGTGCCTAACGATTGTGGGCATTCCGTTCGGATTTCAATGCTTTAAGCTAGCGGGTGGTGTACTGGCACCTTTTGGCCAAGATGTGTTCGAGACCGAACCGCCTGGCGGCGCGCTGTCGCTAATACTCAACATCATCTGGATCATCCTGCCTGGTCTTGAGCTTGCCATCATGCACTTGCTGCTCGCGGCATTTTTCGCGGTGACGATTATCGGTTTCCCACTCGCGGTACAGCACATGAAACTTGTGAAAGTAGCGCTTTTGCCCTTCGGACATGTGATGCGGGAAGTCCGACGTTAGTTGACTTTGATTTTCTCGAACTAAACCCTTGAGAATTGGATGGATACACAAGGGTTCAATCGGTTGTGATAGGGGTTGCGAGGGCCAACTCTTGCAGTCGCCAATATCAATAAACGCAGTTAACTACACAAAGTAGGGTCGCGCTTTCAGTTTCAATTGGTCCGCAAATACTCGGAGATAAGATTGTAAACCTCTGAAGAAACCGCCTCACTGCTACCACCGGTTGTATTAACAAACTGCACAATCACCGTATCGGTGGAGCCGTTATACCTTGCAATGCTCTGATAACCCGGTAGCCAACCCGAATGGGCATAGTTGTCGAACAGGGAAGTGTAGATTGCTCGCTCGTCGTCGGTTAAGAGATCACCCGTTGCCAACGCCCGCATAAACACGCCGGTATCTTGAACCGTAGAAACCATGGAACCACCAGGAGCGACGTATTCCTGTTCCGTTCGATCAATGCCGTCCCAATAGCCCCGAGCCAATAGCGCAATGTCTGTTTGGGATTGCAGGGAATAGGTCTCAAGTATGCCTAGTGGTGTCAATATGGTGCTTTGTACAAAGTCATGGTGGCTATAGCCTAAGGCCGTATCAAAAATCATTCCGAGTAACAGATAATTGGTGTTGGAATATTCGTAGCGTGCGTTGGGTCCAAAGTCGGCGGGTTTATCCAGGGCGAATTCCAATAGCTGATTGTTATCCGTATGGGCGTTTTGCCAGCTAAACCCAGCTTGGCTATCAAAGTCCGGTACGCCGCTTCGATGTTGTAAAAGGTTGCGTAAGGTAATGGTGTCTGCATTCTCTATTCGTGCTGCAAGCCCGGGCAACCAAAAAGCCAATGTGTCATCAAGCTGCAGTGTGCCCTGAGCAACTAACTTGCTGGCGCTCACAGCAATAAACAACTTGCTGATGCTGGCAATCTTGAACTGGGAGTCGACTCTGCTGGCCTCACGGGTGTTTCGGTTAGCAAGTCCGGCGGTTTCAATGGTGATCTGACCGTTGCCTTCATCGGCATACACCCAGATGCCATCCACACCCTGATCCACCGCATAGTCCAGAGCACTCTTAACGGATGTGGGGGTGAATGCTGGCGGTGTAGGCGTCGGTGCGGGACTGTCGCTGCCACCGCCACCGCAGGCAACAAGCGCGAACACCAGCAGCACGGACAAAACGGACTTTGGCAATAGAAGACGGGTTTTTGAACTCGGTATAAACATTCCGCTTGACCAAACACTGGCTAGACCGCAAAACAGACTCTTCCATAGTGCCTGATAAACGAATGGGCATCCATTTCAGGGGGTGCCGGTGACTCGCATCTCTTGCATTTTCCGGCCCGTGCAGCACCAGCGAAAAATCAGTTACCCACGTTTGTAATCGGCACGTCATTGGGGAATGGTCGGCCCTGACCCTCTTCCAACACCTGCCTAAGACTCAACAGGAATACAGCCCACTTCATAGAACAATGGTGCATAAAGGGGGATTCTTCTGCCCATCCCGTATGACGAAAGAACAACGTGGTTTCTGGTTCTTTTTCAATCCTGAATTCAATCTTTGTACCAAGCCATTCCTCAGGACCCGCAAGACATTCCCATTCAACTAAAGATGCCGTGCTAGATATCACCTTCATATCCACAGCGAACTCACCAAATCTGAAGGTGATGACCTCCCCGACTTGAGTACTGCCTTCGGTGGTGCTGGTCCACCAGCTTGCCAAACCTTCAATGGTATTAATGGCCTTCATGGTGGACTCTGGGTCGCGAGCTGTTCCAATCTTCAGTGTTATGTTGTTCATAGGGCTGTCTCCCGTTATTCGAATGAATGACTACTATGATAAACTGCAGAGATGATTGAGCAATCACTTCAGGAAAGTTTCTATATGAAACTTAATTTATTGTTTTTAATGAATTTCCTTTCCATCCATTACGAAACTGAAGTGCTATAGTTTCCTTGTATGGAAACTAATAATCGACTAGACCGGATATTCTTCGCCCTGTCAGACGGCAGACGGCGCAAGATCCTTGAAGAACTGTCAGAAAACCAACGCACCATTGGAGAACTGGCAGAGGGCCTGGCCATGTCCTTGAGCGCAATCTCCAAACAAATCGCATTGCTTGAAAAAGCGGGACTCATTTACAAAACAAAGCAAGGACGCACTGTGTTCTGCCATATGAATTTTGATATCTGGAAAGAGGTCACCCTGTATGTGGGTTTGCATTTGAAATTCTGGAGCTCCCGCTTGGATGAGCTAGAAAGATACGTCACTTAAGGATCTTCAATGACTAGGAATCCGTCAAACCTTGAAATCAAACGCACCTTCAAATGTTCTAAACGACGACTGTTTGATGCATGGTGCAAGCCATCCATCATGTCCAAATGGTTTTTCGCTGACAGCAACCGCTGCAAAGACTCTGACGTGGAATGCGATTTTCGCGTGGATGGCAGTTATTCGCTGGTGATGTATTTTGAAGACGGTGGCTCATCAAAAATGTGGGGCACTTATAAAGAAATATTGCGCTACACATTCATGGCTTTCACCTGGAACTCGGTCAACGCCACCGACAGTCTGGTTGAACTAAACTTCAAAGAGTTATCCCCCAATCGAACCGAACTGACATTGGTTCACAAACTCTTACCCGACGATGAGTCCAAATCGCTGCACAATCACGGCTGGGAGCTTTGCCTAGCAAATCTAGGGGTGTTTGTGGAAGCCCAGCAAGAGTGAGGGTGCATCATGAGTGATCTTAGCGTTAATGGAAAATCCGTCACGGTGGAGGGTGATGATAAGTCCGCTACCGGAGCACTGGCCGACAGTACCCTACCTATTTCCACAACCAGCGGATCGCAAAAAACAGCAAGCCGAAGGTAACGGCCAGAGCTGCATTCATGTCCTTCGAATACAAGTAGTAACTGACAAGCAGCGTGACAACGACGATTTCAGCCAGCAGTTTCCAGTTTTTGCTATCTCGTTTGGCCATCACACTCTGGAATGGGTAACTCAGGGCACTGCGCAACGTAGTCTATTTCCGAAGATACCCAGTCGTTCCATTGTTGGCGCGACATGTTGCGTGACAGCTTTGATCGAAGCGCATCGACCCAAGTGCTGGGGGCCGGCCAAAATTTCAAGGAAGTGCCGAGACTACTCAATGCAAAAATCTGTAGGCCTTCTGGATCAAACGCGACACTGGCTACTTGAGCATCAAGCCCTTTCAGCGGAGGCCCCACCGGCTCACTAGTTGCCACATTCCACACTCGCACGAGCATGTCATTCCCACCGGTGACGATGTGACATCCGTCCGAGCTGAAAGTCACGCTAGTAACTTCGCCTCGATGGGTTTTGAACGCTGGCCCCAAAGATTTTCCTGTGCCCGCTTCCCACAACTGTGCCTTGCCATCTTCATAACCAGAAACCAGCTTTGTGCCATCGTCACTAAACGCCACACCACGCACAGCCACATCTCGTCCGTTCAGTGGCGGAATTAATAGTTCACCATCTGTTGCGTTCCACAGACGCAACCCACCGTCGGAGGAACCCGAGACAATACGCTTTCCGTCAGGACTGAAGTCTAAGCACCAAACGTCACCGGTATCCTCATCGCGCACAGTTGCAATGAGCTCGCCTGACTCTGCATTCCAAATACACATCTCACCATTTTCGCCACCGGACACAATGTGTGTGCCGTCGGGGCTAAACGCGATGCTCCAGACAAAGCGCTCGTGGCCATGGCCGGACCATGCCGCAGTAACTTGGCCTTGAGGCACGGAAACGTCCCACAGCCCCACGGCGCCATATTCGCTACCGGCCGCAACTTTAGAGCCATCTGGGGCAAAAGCGACACAAGGGATGGTGCCCTCATACCCACCAACTGACGTGGCGATGGCTTTGCCGCTGGATTGGTCGACGATTTGCAACGAGCCATTCATATTACCCAGCGCAATTTGCGACCGATCAGGGCTTAGCGCCACACAGTCATGAGGTTCTCCATCTTCGTCCGGTGGAGGCTTAGGCAACAACCCATTGGGATCCCAAAGTCGCACCGTACCCGCGCCACCTCCAGAAAGAATCTTAGTCCCGTCCCGACTGAACACCATGCTCCTTAGCGGGTCATCATGTCCTCTGAGCAAAACGTTCACCGGCTGGTCACTGGTTGCGTCCCACAATCTGATTAGGCCATCGGCACAAGCCGATGCCAGCAGCTTGCCATCCGGACTGAAGGCCACGCTGCGTACCGTATCGAAGTGTTGCGGCTTTAGTTCGACATACTCACTGCTGCTGTTTTCTTGCCCCTTAGAAAACCGACTCAGAAAACTCTTCTCCTCTGGCAACCGCCACAACCACACATGACCATAGACATTTCCGGAGGCGATTGTTTCTCCATCCATACTGATAGCCACGCTGGTAACCGGGCCAGGGTGCTCTCTAAAATCAGCACCAATCTGTTTGCCCGTTTTTGCATTCCATTGCCGTACGGCGCAATCAAAACCGCCGGAGATAATAATCGAACCGTCGTGATTAAGGGCAACACTCATCACCATGTCGTGACCCGTGAACGGTTTACCCATGGCGGTGCTACTCTGTACATCCCAAAGCTGTAAATTCCCGGCCAAATCACCCGAAACCAAACGCTTCCCATCCGCACTAAAGGCCAGCGCCATGACTGGGTTTTCGGATTCCAGCAATGTGCAACCGGTGACTTTGCCCGTCAAATCACGCCATAGGCCCACGGCACCGTCCGCGGCTGACGCGATCAAATCTCCATCAGGACTGATTGCTAAGGCGCCTAGCTTACCGTCGTGGGCCTTAATTTCTGAGCCAATCCGATTACCACTTAGTGCATCCCACAACCGCAGTGTGCCGTCCAAGTCACTGGAAACCATTCGAATACCGTCTGCGCTAAATGCGAGTTCTTCAGCCGGTTGTCCAATGTCTATCACTTTTTTTAGACCAGATAGTGTGGTGACTGCGGTGAAAAGACCGCGTTCGATATTGGGCGACGAATCAGACAAAGCATGGGCGGATAGCAGCAGTTGCAAGGCACGTTCAACACCGCCCTCTCTTTCGCCGGATATCATATCCAACGCTTCGTAGGGCAAACGCTGAGACACAGAACGGCGAATCTCTTCTCGCAACCGTTGCAGTTCTGCTTCGGCCAGAGCGGATCTGAGGGTAAGACTTTGTTCGACAAAATCCACTTCCTTGGCATTGAAAAACTGCTGCGGGTGGTGCAGTTCGTTTTCAACCGCGGACAGATTTGGATTGTCGTTCCAAAGCAGTCCTTGCTCACCGGTACTGGCAAACTCCGTTGCGACTGCATTGAGTTTCGCGCTGAGGCTGAGCTTGGCGGTGCCGACCTCCATCACCCAATCCTTCAGTGTCTGCCATTCCCGCACCAAAGCATCGTGAGCCGGTTCGATAAAACCTTCGCTCTTTACAAGCAATCGAGCCTCCACCAGCTTGGCAATGAGTTTGTTTGTTAACTGGTTGTCTTCGTCTGAGAACACAAGCTCATCCATGTGCACGCGCTTGCCTGCTGTGGCTGAGTCTGTGGATACCATTCTCAGCAAGATCTTGCGTAATAGATGCTGCTGGTTCGGCTCCAAATTCAGATACAGTTGGTCAGCTCGGTTGGCAATTGCCCCGGCCACACCACCGAGTTTTTCATAGTCTTCCTGGGTTAACGCGCGATCTTGCCGACCACTGGTGCGATACGCCTCATACAATTCCCCCAGGGTGTACGACAATAGCGGTAACTTACCCGCCGAGTTCACCACTTCGGCGATGATGGTATCCACCAGTTCTGGCGGATCAAAAATCAGCACCTCCTGTAACGTCGGCAATACAATAGCTTCCCTCACTTCCTCAAGACTTAAAGTTGGCACTTCGTAATTGGCCATCTCCCAATACTCTCGCAATGCATCGGTATTGGGTTCATAGTCAAAATCGGAACGTACCGTCAGAATCACGCGGTGAACTTGGTCATCGTCGAGCAAGGCCCGAAGACGGTTGTTAAAATTCTGTCTCTGGGTGACATCCGCACAACCGGTAATCACTTGGTCGAACTGGTCAACAAAAAGAATCGGTGGCCCTGTTTCAGAAACAATGATCTCAGCGCCACCAGCGTCCAACTCAGCAAGGGCTTTGTCCAAGTTCACCGATGGATGGGCACCCGGCTCTACTTCCAAAACCCGGAATCCCTCGGCCCCCAGCATCGGTAACAGACCCGCTTTGACCACAGAAGACTTTCCAGCACCCGAGGCCCCGCAAACCACAAGCAACTTGTGCGCCTCAATCTTGGCTCGCAACTCCTTAATAACGCCATCACGGCCATAAAACAGGTGTCGGTCGGCTTGATCAAACGAAGCCAAGCCCTTGTAGGGGCTCTGCTTCGGGATTGGCGGCAAATTGAGCCGATGATTTGGCTTCAAGAAAATAAACTCGCCCTTATCGTGTTTCTTCAGGGGAAAAAACCCGGGTGTCTGGCGCCAGTTTTCGTTGTGTTCGATTGTTTCTGGTTCAACCTGGTCGCGAATATAGGTATACAGCTCAGAAGCCGTAATAACGCCATCGCCTTCCCCATCGTCATCGGTACGAGCATCGGCCTTGCCACTCAAGCCATCAAACAACGCCTGTGCGAAGGGTGAATGCTTTGCACCTGTGCCGTCCCGCGCGCCAACCTCCTTGCCCTGCAGAACATCCAGCGCCTTTTGATCATAAGCAGATGAAGTAATCACCTGCCAGGCGGGGTCTTCGATGAATCGATCGAAACGCTCCTTATATATCTTCTTTGGCATGATGCGGCGTGCGTCCCGATATTGACTCGCCCACTTGAACGCACCTGAGAAACAGCAGTCCAAGACCAGGAGTAAGTGCCTACAGGGTAATTTGTTTAGCGCGGCCTGCACATCGATCATGGGAACAAACGTTGCCAAGTCCTCCGAGTCGGCATCAGCGGGAACCAGGTAACCCTCCTGGCCCTCGGCACCCTCAGCGGCAATACCATGGCCCGCAAAGTAGAAAAACACCCGATCGTCTTCACCAACCACGGTGGTCAAAGTCTGCTCAAGGAGATTCTGAATTTCTGCGCCCGTTGCATTGAGCAGAGGCGGGTGTACCAAAAAGTGTTGTTGATTGCTGAGCACCGAGGCAAGTTGTTCGGCGTCGGCAACGGCCGTTTGCAGCGGTGATATGTTTTGGTAAGCGTCGATACCAATGATAAAAGCATGATGCTGCCCAAAGGGCAGTTCATTAAGGTTTTTGCTGGTTTCGGACATAGTCACAACACTTGTTTTTTTCGTACCTTAATCGCAAGCACTCTAAGATCATTGTGCCCTATTTTTCGGCAACGCGGTTCGTCAAATAGTCCGCCGTCAATTGTTCCGACACCAGCCACAGTTTGGCCGCAAGCTCTTTGTTCTCCAATAGCGGGCTTGGCTTTGCTGGATTACAGTTCTCAAAGTAGTGACCACTCACGCCTTTGAGCGATGGATGGGCCGCAAGGTAACAGCTTGTTGCGGCACCTTGTGCCACCGTTTTTCGACCGCGGCCACCGGTGACTCGAGCTTGTGAGTGACGAAACAAGTTGGTGTCTACGACGCCTGGATGCAACGCGTTTGCAGTAACGTTAGTGCCCTTTAAACGACGCGCCAATTCTTTGGCGAACAAACCGTTGGCCAGTTTGGATTGCCCGTAGGCCAAGATTGGATCGTATTCTCCTCGAAAGGACAGGTTGTCGAACTGGATACCTTCCGGTGGCGTTGACCAATGGGCGACACTACTCACCACAACAATCCGCCCTTGTTCTGCAGCTCTAAGTGGGTCCATCAAGCGATTCACCAACAGAAAGTGACCTAGGTGATTGACGACAAAATGCTTCTCCACACCCTTGACCCGTTCACGTCGAGGTAACAAAACACCCGCGTTACAAACAAGCACATCGATGCTTTTGCCGGTCCGGATAATCTCATCAGCGCAAGAAACAACGGAATCAAAGTCAGAAAGCTCTAACACAAACGGTTCTGCGTTCCCCGTGACGGAAGAACAAGCTTCACGCCCTTTTTTCTTAGTAAGAGCGGTACCAAAAACCTGCGCGCCACGCAAAGCCAATACACGCATGGTTTCGTAACCGATACCGGAATTGCATCCTGTTACCAACACGGTTTTGCCCCTTAGATCGATGCCTGCTGTGACTTCTTCGGCAGTAGATCGAACACCAAAGGGGCTTTTGGGAACATCGAATGTTTGAGCAAGCAGTCTGTTGGAGAACACGAGACTTAAGGCGCCAATCTGTAACAACAAACGTCGGTGGGGGTCAAAAGCCACGTGCTCGCTCCAAAAAGACTGGGTTTTGATTCCTAGTTTAGTTCAGCGGCCGCGCCAGATGCACCGAAACGAAAAAAACCAGGAACTTCACGTTGTTATAAGTGGCAGTTTTCGTCCGGATGAGTTGAGGGCTAGCCCACTTGACGCCCAGCGCCCGTAGCGTCATGGTAGGGTTGAGTGGCTAAGGTGTTGTATGGGTGGAGGTAGATCATGAGTAATCGTCTTAACGTCAATGGCAAATCCGTTACTGTGGAGGGGGATGAGTCCATGCCCTTGCTGTGGTACCTGCGGGACACACTGTCGATGAAAGGGACCAAGTTTGGCTGTGGCATGGGTTTGTGTGGTGCATGCACCGTTCATCTGGATGGACAAGCGGTGCGAGCTTGTTTAACACCCGTGAGCACGGCCATTGGCAAGTCTGTTACCACCATTGAAGGTTTGTCCGAAGACGGCACCCATCCTTTGCAAGTGGCTTGGCAGGAAAACAACGTGCCTCAATGTGGTTATTGTCAGGCAGGACAAATCATGTCGGCGGCCGATTTTCTAAAAAAGAATCCCTCACCTACAGCGGAAGAAATTGATGCCGCCATGGTGGGCAACATTTGTCGTTGTGGCACCTATGTACGCATAAGAAAAGCCATTGCCGATGCAGCAGAACAAATGGGAGGCGACAATGAGTGATATCACTTTAAGAAAAATCGATCGCCGTACGTTTTTAAAGCAATCCGCCATTGCTGCGGGAAGCATTCCGCTGGCTGGATTGTTTGTGGGTGTCGGCAAAGCTTCTGCCACCAGTGCGTCGGATGGTTTTGCACCTAACGCCTTTTTCCACATCGCACCCAATGGCGACACCACGCTTTGGTGTGGGCGTTGCGAAATGGGTCAAGGCATTAGCACCGCACTCCCTGCTGCTGTTGCAGATGAACTAGAAGTGGACTGGGCAAGGGTAACCATCTTGCAAGGAGACGCCGACGAGAAGTACGGACCCCAAAACACCGGTGGTTCACAAAGCATTAACCAAATGTTTGAACCCATGCGAAAAGCCGGTGCTGCCGGTCGCGAAATGTTGGAAAAAGCCGCCGCGCAAACCTGGAATGTACCCGTTAATCAAGTGGAAGCCCGGAACCACGCTGTTTATCACAAAGGCGACAACCGGCGTTTGGAGTATGGCGAGCTTGCATCCCTGGCGGGTGAACTGCCGATACCTGAAGAACCCACATTAAAAACTCGAGATGCATTCCGCTATATCGGTAAGCCACTACAAAGACACGACCAAGGCGCCATTGTGGTGGGTGAGCGGGTTTACGGTGCAGATGTTGTAGTACCCGGTATGAAGTATGCCGCCATCACCCACGTACCGGTGATGGGTGGCAAAGTTAAAAGTGTTGATGAATCGGGGCTTGGCGATTTAGCAGAAAAGGTTCAGGTGGTCACCATTGATCGGTTTGAGCGACCCTATGGTTCTTTAGGTGGGGTTGGCGTGGTTGCCGACAACACTTGGACGGCACAACAGGCGTTGAAGCGACTGAACATTGAATGGGACTTAGGCCCTCATGCAACTCATGATAGCGACGCCTATAAGGCTGAGTTGGTAGAACACGTCGAAGCACCGGGGACCAAAGTCTCCGAGCGTGGCGATGTGGATAAAGCCTTGGAAGAAGGTGCGGTTCGACATGCTGCAACCTATGTGGGCGGCTATCTTTCTCATTCGCCCATGGAACCCATGGCAAGCTGTGTGGATGTTCGAGACGACCGTTGCGAGGTTTGGGCATCCACCCAAGCACCTCAAGCTATCCAGGAAGATCTAGGTGCATTCTTAGGACGTGAACCCAAAGACATCACGGTGCACGTGATGGCTGCCGGGGGTGCGTTTGGTCGAAAGTTTAAGTGTGACTACGTCCAAGAAGCGGCAGCTTTATCGCAAGCGGTGGGGGCACCGGTTCAATTAACCTGGTCAAGAGAAGAAGACACTCGCACCGGTTATTACCATTCTTGTAGCGCCCAGCATATTGAAGCGGCCATTGATGATGACGGTAACGTCAGCGCCTGGTTACACCGAGCCGCATTCCCACCCATTGCCAGTTTGTTCGATCCCACCAACAAAGGGCCCGGCGAGCGAGAATTGGGTGATGTGATTCGACAACCCTTCGCCATAAACAACTTCCGCGCAGAAGTGGGTGAAGCCATTGCTCACACACGTATCGGCTGGTGGCGTGCCGTGTATAACATCTTCTATGGGTTTGCCATCAATGTGTTTGTGGATGAACTGGCTCGGAAGGCGAAGAAAGATCCCGTGGATCTCTTGCGCAAGATGTATAGCGACTACAAAGGCGACGAGCCCGAAAGAGCAAAGCGTGCACTGGCTGTACTCAACAAGGCCGCAGACATGGGTGGTTGGGGACGTGAGGTTCCGGAAGGCCATGGTCTTGGCATTGCGGTTCACTATAGCTTCTCAAGCTACACCGCCATGATGGTGCACGTGGAAGTGGATGGTTCAGACATCAAAGTGCACCGTGTGGACTGTGCGGTGGATTGCGGTTTGGTGTTAAACCCCGACATCGCCACGGCTCAAATGGAAGGTGCGGTGATCATGGGTATCGGTTTGGCATTGAACACCGAAATTCAGTTTAAAGACGGTGCAGTGGTCAATTCCAACTTCCACAATTATCCAGTGACCCGAATCAACGATGTGCCCAAGGAGATCAACGTGGCCTTTATTGGTCAGGAGAACACTTCCACAGGCCTAGGGGAACCGGGTGTTCCGACCTTTGCACCGGCGCTCATCAACGCCATCTATGATGCCAGCGGTAAGCGGCATCGATCGTTGCCCATACGTGGGAGTGCGTAGAGCAAAAACCAGATCCATCTTTGGTTAGCAGTTGGAAGCAGGTTCGTGAGGATCGGAAACTAACGGGCCGGTCGCCTTCCGTCCGTAACATTACTTGTCCTGAAGTGTAATGGGCACAAGATATCGCGCCGGTTAACACACTATTAACGGTGGTTAAGCGCGTACAATCAGTCGATTAACTATGGCTGCTAAAAAGGAGTCACCTTGGATATGAAGCGAAGTAGCGGTGTGTCCCGCAGGGCCTTTATTGGTGGCACCGTCGCGGCGGCGGTTGCCGCAAGCTCGACAAGCCAAACATTTGCCAAAGCATCCACACCCGTGATTGTGACCAGTTGGGAATTCGGGCCAGGAGCCAATGATCTAGGTTGGCCGATATTGCAGCAAGACGGGTTGGCCATCGATGCGGTTGAAGCCGCCATCAATTATGTCGAACTTCTACCCGATGAGTTTTATGTTGGTTATGGCGGATCACCCAATTCCATCGGCGAGACCACCTTGGATGCAATGATGATGTGGGGACCCACCCATGACGTGGGTGCCGTTGGTTGCTTAAAGCGGGTGAAGAAGGCTATTTCTGTGGCCCGTTTGGTCATGGAAAAGACCCAACACACGCTAATTGTCGGGGATGATGCCACTCGTTTTGCCGCAGCCATGGGCTTTAACGAAACGTCCTTAACCAATACCGATTCGCTAAAAGCTTGGGAAGAGTGGGCAGCGAAAAATGAGCCTTCCGATGCATGGGAAGCTGAACCTATTGGGAAGCATCAAAAGCTAGCCGGTCACGATACCGTCGGTACGATGGCCATTGATATACAAGGCAACGTGTGTGTTGGTTGTTCAACCAATGGTCGTACATTCAAATTACCGGGTCGCGTTGGAGATTCTCCTATTGCTGGCGCAGGCGCCTATTGCGACAACGATGTGGGCGCCGCCATAGCAACAGGTAATGGTGACGTCATGATGCGTTTTTTACCTACCTATCACACCGTAGAACTCATGCGTGAGGGCGCGAGTCCTCGAGAAGCTGCGCGCGCCGCCATAAAGCGAATAACGAACAAAGGCTATCGTTTTGATGGTGCCGTCATTGCTCTGGCTCGCAATGGTGACCACGGGGGTGCCAAGTCTGGCTGGGATGACGAGGATCTTCGCTACGCCGTAACCAATGCATCAGGGTCCGAAAAGGTTCTGGTGCGTTAGTTTTTTTGTTTACATCTGACTTGCTAGGACTTGCTTTTGGATACTGTGGCCTCAATTTGGTCGACGCGGAACCGGCGGTCATAAGGACCGCCGGCTATTTCAACACTTGATTATCTCGCTTTCATCCAATCTGCAATGGGTTGCCAAACCCTAGCTTCTGCGTCCGTGGCAGCAAACACGTCACCGTGTCCATAATCAAATAGGGCAGCCTCTGGTGGCAGCAACTGTATGATGATGGATGTCACATCCCTCGATCGTAGTTGACTCAAAGTGTGGTCGATAGCGTTGGCATTGCCTCCGGCAGCACCGATATGTAGCACCGGTACTTTGATCTTGGACAGTGAACCATCGAGCTTTGACACAGCATCCTCGCTGCAACGAATTTGGAATCGTTCCCGATCAAACTGCAAGGGTAAAGCCGGCTCAAATAAAGTGCCTTGATCGATAACCAGTCCTTGTGGTGTGAACACCGGAAAGGGAAACCCTAAATCATCAAATTGACCACCAAATATGTGGAAGGGCGTCGGCCCCGATGGCAAAACCACGAAGACGTTTAAGAGTTGTAAGAAAGTGCCTGGGAATTCGAACTCTGGTGGCACCGGCGCGTCGGGGAAGTCCCGCGCCATGGTGGCAATCTGGATTAACCCGGTCAAGTCGTCATGAAAAATACCATCGTTGATTCGTTGCTCAATGCCTTGTAATTGAAAGCAAGCGGCGTCCCGATCATCGGGGCCCACATCGAAGGTGTCGTCAATGGCAACGAGGCCATTCACATCGCGACGACTTCGGTGGCGTACCGCGTCCTTGCCAGCCACGGCAAACGCGACGGCAACGCCGGAGCTGTAACCGCCCACTGTCATACGCCGATAGCCGTTCCCGGAAAAAAGTCTGACCAATCGCGCAAAGCGAATCGCCAACTGCATATCCTCGGTGGCAGTCTCTAAACCCCAATCGGCCATGAAACTGTAATCATCCAATAGCGGCAGATCGGAGCCACGGTAGTCGGCGCTCCAGGCGTCGATGCCCCGGCGGGCAAAAGTGATTAGGGGCGAATAATCATCTGGAACTGCGTTACTTTTAAGTGCCGGTAGGTACACGTTTTCAACATCCAGTCCCGTACCCGGCAACAACATAAGGGACCTGGTTCTGCGTTTGTTCTTGACGGTCATTACCCGGTGCACCGTAATCGTGTCGAATTGGCCCTCACCCACTTTGAAGTGGTATTGGACCCGGCGAATGCCTTCGGCGGGTTTGTCGATTTCCGTGCCGGTGAGTTTGCAGTGGCGAAAACGGTTGACCGATTTACAGGCCAGATGACCCAGTATTGGCAGCCATCGTTCTTTGCCCACTTGGGCCTTTGCATTGACAGGGTTGGCCAGTAACAATGTGGTAATCAGAATGACTAAGGTGTTTAAGGTTCTCATGTCGGTTCCTCCGTTGGGTTCCCTTACAAACTGCCTTGGCCTACCTCCTCAGGTCCCCATAGAACCCTCACAGATACCTCACAATTGCCTAAGTTGTGCCAAATGCAGTGGTTTTGGCTGATCCACCCTGGGTGGTCGTATACTGAAGACCTTGGCCAACCCCATTCTTAGGAGCTGTTAGACGATGGAGGCGAGACCGTTCAAGGTCGCCGAATGGACCGTGGAGCCGGACTTGGGCCGGCTAACCCGGGGAAAGGAGCAAGTGACGTTGCGTCCCCAGGTGATGGATCTGCTGGTGTATTTGGCAAAAAAACCCGGCCAGGTAGCTGGTATCGAAGAGTTGATGGCCACCCTTTGGGTCGGGAAGTATGTCACCGAAGGCACCCTATACAACTGCGTGGGCGAGCTACGCCAGGCATTGGGAGACGATCAAGAGTACGTGGCCACCATAACCCGCAAAGGCTACCGGCTGGTGGCACCCGTTACCGGTTTACAAGACCAGCAAGTCGAAGCAAAGTCCAATCGCCTTCAATGGCTGGCGCTGGTGGCCGCATCCGCCGTCGTGATTGCTGCGGTCCTGATCTTCTTTCGAAGCGGCGAACCAGAACCAAAATTTCAACCGCCGATAAACTCCATCGCGGTGCTGCCGCTAATGGACATGTCCTCGGATAGCACCAAGCAGTACTTAGGCGATGGACTCTCGGAGGCGCTAATCCATCAATTGGCCCAGGTGCCTGAATTGTCGGTGATCGCCCGCACCTCCTCTTTTTCCTTTCGCGGCAGCGACCTAGATGCCATGGCCATTGGTCGAGAACTCAATGTTGCGCTGTTGTTGGAGGGTAGCGTCCATGTCGAAGACGGCAAGCTTCGGGTGTTTGCTCAGCTTATAGAGGCACAGGGCGGCAGCCACGTTTGGTCGGACAAGCTTGAACGAGACAACAACGACCTTTTTAGCCTGCAGGACGAAATTGCCTTGGCCGTCGCCAACCGAGTCACTGGCTTGTCATTGAGTAAAGGCGATCTGGCTTATGCTGCAGCAACCACGCCGACCCCGGTTGCCTATGAACTGTATGTGCAAGGGCTGTATCAACTAAATACTTTGTTTGCACCGGGCCAGGCCAATGTCAATATGAATGCCCCGGTCGATGCCTTGGAGTTTTTTCAACGGGCCACAGAGGTTGATCCTTCTTTTGCATTAGCTTGGGCCGCCCGGGCTCGTGCACTGTTTATGCTCATGCAAATGGAGAAGGTGACACCCATGGAGGCCGGTCCCCAGTTCCAAGAATTCTTAGGCCAGGCCATGCGACTGGGATCAGGCCTCGCTGAGGTGCAATTCACCGCTGGTTTACTCACCCCGGGTCCACAGTCGTTGCAGTTTTTGGACCAGGCCATAGCTATCAATCCCAATCATAGTAACGCCCATGTACAGCGGGGAAGCAAATTGTTGGAAGGGGGCCAGTATCGTGCAGCATTTGAGTCTCTGGCCATCGCTTCAAGCTTGGACCCCCTCAATGGTATGGCGGTGGAAGGCGCCCTTTACGCGTCGTTTTATCAGGGGGACTGGGAGGACTTAGACAAACGAATTGCTGCATCCAATCGACTTTGGCCCGAAGCAAACGGCCTGACTACCGAAGCCCATTTGATGTTCGAACTGGGGCGATTGGATCGCTTCGCAGAACTCGAGCGGACCGCTAGAAAAATACCCGGCTACGGCATCAAGGACTGGTTCGCAAGCGCCCCACGCCATTTTGGTGATACCTACCTGACCCTGGGACTGGACAGTCTTGCTGCAGCATGGTTCAACAACCCGGAGATGGTGGCAAGCTACCAAGACGTCATGCTGCTACGCGAGGGCAAGTACGAGGACGCCTTGGTCTTTTTGTTATCCCAGATGGAACAAGCCCAGGGCCGGCCACCCCACGCCTTTAGGGGCTTTCCCGATATTGCTGCATCTATCGTGGAAGTCTTTCTGTATCAAGGTAACTATCAAGGATTGACCGAGTTTCTCGACCAACGCCAATGGGGTATGGGTCTTTATCCTCTACCCAATTGTTGCGCCACAAACCCACCCTGGCCGGAAGTGGCCTATGCTTTTGCGTTAACGAAAACCGGTCAGCAGGAAGCGTCCAAACAATGGGTGGATACCTTGCTGCAGCAGTTGGAGCATCGGTTGCGGCAAGGCATCAAGGTCCCCAACCACTACTATGAATTAGCACGCTTGCAGGCAATCCAAGGGAACATCCAAGACGCCTATGCTGCACTAGAGCAAGCCATCGATTTGGGTTGGCGCCGATGGTATTTTGAGCGAGACCCAATCCTCGAGCCGATTAGGGAATTGCCCG
>JBCCFQ010000003.1:0-22663 GCA_039029655.1 Pseudomonadota bacterium
TTGGTGTCTCGGGCTAAGCCTAATAGCGGACACCATGCCTTGGCGGAGTTAGAAACTCTACTGCCTTGCCTGGAACTCATCACCCAAAACGTAGATGGATTACACCAAAAGGCCGGCACCAAGAATATTATCGAATTCCACGGTAACATCACCCGCAGCAAATGCTTAGATCGACACACGCCCATAGAAACCGCTGAACTCGGTGAAGATAAGCCGCCCAAGTGTCCGTGTTGTGGCGGTTTAATTCGACCCGACGTGGTTTGGTTTGGCGAGGCTTTAAATCAAGTCAATCTAAACCTTGGATTTGAGCTGGCACAGCGCTGTGACGTTTTTCTGTCCATCGGCACGTCCTCTCAAGTCTACCCCGCCGCTGGCTTAATTGAGTTGGCTCTAGAAGCCGAAGCATTGACGATTGAAGTAAACCCAAACCGTACGCCCGTGAGTGGAATGGTAGATTTTTTTCTAGAGGGTAGCGCTGGCGATGTGCTACCGGCTCTGGTTGCTGGCATACGTGGTTAAAACATAAAAGAAGGCCCCAAGAAAATGTCCCGCTCCCTAAAAAACAAAACCCTATTCATCACCGGTGCCAGTCGCGGCATAGGCAAAGCCATTGCCATTCGAGCCGCCAAAGACGGGGCTAACATTGTAGTGGCTTCCAAAAGTGATCGAAGACATCCGAAACTGCCTGGCACCATTCACAGCGCTGCGGAAGAAATTGAAGCAGCAGGTGGTAACGCATTGGCGGTGAAATGCGACATTAGAGAACAAGAGCAAATCAACGCCGCTGTTGAAGCTACAGTGGAAAAGTTTGGCGGCATAGACATCTTGATAAATAACGCCAGCGCCATTTACTTGGCCGGTACCGTTGAGACACCCATGAAACGTTATGACCTGATGCACGGCGTTAACATCAGAGGCACCTATGCCACTTCCCAAGCCTGCATCCCGCATTTAAAACAAGCTGACAACCCACACATCTTGAACATCTCTCCCCCTTTGAACATGAATTCAAAATGGTTCAAAAACCACGTGGCATACACCATGGCTAAATACGGCATGAGTATGTGTGTTCTGGGTATGTCAGAAGAGCTAAAACCTCACGGTATCGCAGTGAATGCCCTTTGGCCACGCACAGCCATAGCGACAGCTGCCTTAGCCATGCTCGGCGATCAAGTAAAACCAGATAACTGTCGTACGCCAGAAATCATGGCGGATGCGGCTCACGCCGTGCTAACCCGACACAGTCGTAAGTACACCGGCAACTTTGCCATTGACGATGACGTCTTAGCCTGGGAGGGTGTCACCGACTTAAGTCACTACGCCGTCAACCCAGAGGCACGATTACTACCCGACTTTTTTATTGACTAGATCGTGGCAAACAAAAAAACACTAGTTTGGGATATACCCACGCGGATTTTTCATTGGGCCTTGACCCTTTGTCTCACGGGATCCTTTGTCACGGCAAAATTAGGTGTGGAGTACACCGAATATCATATGCAGTTCGGCTACACGGCATTGGGATTGGTTGTGTTCCGGCTAATTTGGGGCTTTGTCGGCACCTCTTACGCAAGATTTACCCAATTTACTCCCTCGCCCAAAAAGGTTTTGGCCTACGGCAAGACACTGTTGCGCAGAGACTCAAAGCCCAGCGTAGGCCACAACCCCATCGGGGCGTTGATGGTATTTGTTCTGTTATTGATGGTGCTGTTTCAAACCATCACCGGCCTATTCGTGAATGACGATATTTTGTACGTGGGCCCTTACAACGCTCTCGTCAGTACCGATATGGCCGATGAACTAACAACGCTGCATCACAAGAACGGCGACCTCCTCCTCATTGCCATTGGCTTGCACGTGGCAGCCGTTTTGTTTTATCTGCTTTGGAAAAAACAGAATCTGATTGGAGCTATGCTTACTGGAAGGAAGTCATTATCGAGTGAGACCGAAGCCGGAATCCCAAACTCCCGGTTTTGGTTAGGAGTGATTATCGGCATTGTTGCAGCCACCATGGTCACTACGCTGATTTGGTTTGCACCGGAACCGGTGTATGAAGATTTCTTTTAAAGCGTGAAACACGCGCGCGATCTAAACAACACCCACTCCCTCGTACACCTGCAATTGTCGAATCATCTCACAATAATCTACGTGTGAGCCGTCCCAGTGAGTACGGTTGTCTGTGTCAATGGCGTTGTCGGTAATGTCGTCAATGACTTCATGCTGATCAGCCCTTTGGCCTCGATAGCAGTCGGAAACAACGCGTCCCTGTGGATTGCTAAACTCAAATTGATTGGGCCCGACTCGCTTCACATGCCATTGCCCTTCATGCACCAAACGGTGATGGAAATGACAGAGCTGAATCATATTGTCTAAAGACGTCTCACCACCCTGGGACCAATGTTGAATGTGGTGCCCCTCCACATGTTTTTTGTGGGTACAACCTGGAAAACGACAACCCTGATCTCGTATCCGGAGTGCTCTAGCTAAACCCGTTGGCATACTGCGGTGCTTACGACCAATGTTTACTGGTTCTCCAAACTCATCATCGACGACATTGATCACATGAGCATCACAAGAAAGACGTCGAGCTGTCTCGTTGGCGAGTTCCGGCCCGTTTTCTAGCTCGCACAGACCGACTTCTCCGTGCTGTAACACCTTTTGATCCACATGAACCACCACCTGGTACCTGGGACTAGACGTTTTTTCGTTACTTTTATCCAATGATTGCCCTGCCAGCTCTACAAAGGCATCGGCCCGACGTTCTGCCAGGGTTGGTTTGTATTCTTCCTCCGACGGTTCCGCGGAACCGTCACGCTCTCTGACGGTTTTCTTTGCAATCTCCTCATCCACTAAGCCTTCCAGAGCATTCATGACCAATGCTCCCTGCGCTGCCGGCAACTTCAGCCTGATGACCATGGTGTTGTCATCTTCGTAGTAAGCATCCAGTTCGCGACCATTGTATTGTTTCTGAGCATGCTCCAAAGCGTTCTCTCGTAACACGCCCCGATAGTAACGCACCACCTTTTCTAAATGTGAAGCGGTGCCATGACGTGCAATATCCAGTAAGTACTCTTCGGTAGCATCCGTGGCCACTCGGGTCATAGCGCGTACCTTTGAAAAACTGATTTCCCCTGCTTCAAAAGCTTTTGCGATCAGGGGACGATCTTTAAGGCATTTTGCAACTCGCAGTTTTTCTCTAGCAGTACGCAAACTCCAACCACAAGACCAATTCAACCAATGAGCACACGAGGTCCATCCTGCCCAACCACCTTGAGCATCAAACGCTTCAATCATTTGTAAAAGACGAAAGCTCGCGGCGTTAACTTGAGCCGATAGTTGGGTGATTTCCAATGCCAATAATTGGCAGTCTGGGGTGGCGATGGGGTCTTCCATGAGGCAACTCGAATACTGATTATTTATACAGTATTATAGCTTTATCTTGCTGTTATTTCTATTGTTTTCCAGACGAATCCGGGCCATAAATTGCCCAAGTCGTTGTCCGGCACGATTTCGCCCGGCTCGTGATTATCACATGAACACGAGTTATTAGTTGGTATCCGGCAGCGCTGTCTGTGAACAACAACGCCGCGAAGTGTTTATATGAACCGTTACGCTGTAATCCAGAAATAGGGACGTAGTCGATACCTAGCTACATTTACGTCGTCTTATGATGACGCTTTCTACCAAGCACAAAGGGATTCGTCGTGGATAGATTCGTCTTTTGCCTCATTGCGTCGCTATGCTCACTTAACTCCGCTTATGGATATCAATTCGAGATTGACTTGGAGTATGCCCATCAGAGAACCAAGCTCCTTATTCCAGTAGGTATCACGGTCCCAGGAGGCGGGCAGACATTGATACAAGAGAGTAACAATGAAACGACAACCGCGGGAGCATCGTATTTCTTTTCTCCCATACCTATCACCCAAGGACCCATTCGAGAACAGGCGTTCCTCGGAAAAAACTCGTCCGTATCTCTCGGTTACACGAACAATGACAGTCGCACTACCGTCGCGTTCCCCCCGTTTTTCTCAAGTCGACAAGAAACGGATTCGGATAGTTACGAGATCTCGTCTCAACTTGTGCTTGGACCGGGCAATTGGATTGCCACGGTTGGCTACACCGGATTCGATGGCGCAACCGCGGGAGAGAATACTTTTTCCGTCGACACCAGGTCCGATACTTTCCAGGCCGGGTTTGGCAAATACATAACCCCCACTACGACGCTGGTGCTTGGTTACTCTCACTCTGAAGCACGTCAAACGATTTTGGAAACTGGCTTAGGCATATTTCTTGGTCCCAATTCGTTTAGCTTCCGACAGGAAAATGTATCGTTCAATGGGCGTCATCTAATGCAATTGGGAAATCGCCATCTGCTGATCCAAGGGACGCTGGGCACTTCTAAGACCTCAGGGTCGGCCTTGACTAGCGATGGTAGCTTAGGGAATTACGCGCTGGGCGCTGCGTTTTTTCCACGTCGCAACCTAGGTCTAGGCATTGCAACGGGAGGCACATTTGACGAACCCACGGGAACTCGAGATACGACTAGCTTCTCGATTGTGATTGACTGGTTCGTCTCGCCTTTGATAGCCATCAACTCAGGGTACCGGTTTAGTGACTTTGAGGAACGAGACGATGAACAATTTGATGACGATGGTTTCTTCTTACAACTCACGTCACGCTGGTAAAACGAGCCCGAACAGTTGGGCGGCAAGAAGATAGCCGCCCAACATCGATCGAAAACTGATTAACAACGGATTCCCCGCCAACTAATCCTCACGAAAATCATCATGACAACCACCACAGCCCTGCCCCAAGGCACCGATGGCTTTCTTAGTGGCATCTTCGTCACCGGTGGCGGCAATCTCAGCCAAAGCATTGGCTCGTGTTATTAGATCGTTGGCTTTTTCGGAAAAATCATCTGGCTTTTCCCAAATCACATCCAGTGCTTCGGTTTCAATATCAAACTCGCGTGTGTCCATACGAAACACATCTTCCAGCATGGCACCCACTTGAGCGATTCTCATCGCACTCTTTTCCACAACCTCGGTGTCCATTGGCACCATACCCCGAGCCATACCGATCATGGGTACGATACTAAAACGTAACAACTTCACGGCAGACTTCCGTGTGTCCACAGCCGTAGCCGCCCTTTCTTCAGGTGTGGGGGCTTGAGCCAACACGGAGCCAGAAACCAGCACGCCCAGGACCGCGGATAAAAACAATTTTGAAACAGCCATTTAATACTTCCCAGTCAGAATTCCCGTCTGAAACCATATCAGCTTGGCGTTGTAAGGAAAACCTAGTGATAGAATCTAGATACGGGCCCAGCCGGGCACTGAGCGCCAAGAGTCGTCCAGCCGTCTGTCTAGGGCTCGATAATCTGGTTCAAACCGCTTCACCAAGGCCCAAAATCGCTTTGAGTGGTTGAGATGGACGGTATGGCAAAGCTCATGCACAAATAGGTATCTCACCAGGTCAGGCGTGCAAAAAAGCAAACCCCAATTTAGACTGATGGTAGCTTGAGAAGAACAACTCCCCCACCGGGTGCGTTGTCCACGTACCTGCACACGCCTAAATTTAAGATCTACGTCGTCAGCTACTTGCTTAATCCACGGTATCAGGTGCTGTTTACCCAAGCTGCGCAACCAGTCTTTGAGTACTTGACGACACCTATCCGTATTGGCCACGTCACCCGACAGGATCAAAGTAGATCCGTATGTCTTCAGACCCATATTGTTAGTCTTCGTGTTTCGGTATTGCACATCGTAATTCTGACCAATGGCTGCAAGTTCGATACGCTGAGGCAAACTGAATTCTTCTGCGTCATATTGCTCAGCGAAAGCGGCTAGAGTTTTGTCGATCCAATTGCGGTTGGATTCCACAAAAGCGCTGATTCTGGCGGGGGATGTATGTCTTGGAACTACGACTTCGACGTCGCCATGGGCTGCCACGTGAATCGAGAGACGTTTTGCTCGACCACTTTCTCGAACTACGAAGCGGGATTGATGCTGTCCTTGGGGAAATAGGTCCAGTTGACCTAAAACGGACATTTACGCTGTTGCCAGAGGTGCTTTCACCGGTAAAGACTACCCGATGAGCACCTTAAGCTCCAGGTCTATCTGCTGGGGCTCATCTAACGAAAAAAATCCCCGCTCAGGGCGGGGATATGTGTTGACGTCATGGGGTGTCATCTTGGTTCAGTTCACCAAGAAATCATCTAAGACAATAAGCCCTAGTTCTGAAGAGCCAGGCAATGAGTCTCTAGCAATTGCCGTATAAACGCCGCCGTCAGAGATCGAAATCGTGACAGGACCAACGGCGGCGTCTTTGGCAGACAGCGATCGCGGAATGGTTTCGTATGAGTTTCAGATTGTTTCAATGTGTTTCGATGCAGCCGTGTCGCTTGGGTTTACATAACCGAGCCAGCGGAACTGTCACTAGTTTCGAGTTTTGCGCACACCTAAGCCAGACCGGCGAGTTACATAAGGCAGCGCCGAAGACCAATTGAATTTTGTAAGTAAATGTAACAAAGCGATCCAAACTATTGTTGTCTCGCCATCAGCCATTTATTGTTTTAACTGGAAACTCGGATATTTATTGTGAGCGTGATTACTTCAAAAGCCGTAGACTGGATTGAATCAGGACTCTTGCCCGACCCAATCATCAGAGCTGGCGTGCGTCGGCTACTTGAGTCGAAACGCAAAGAGATCTCCTCCGGTGACGTCGAGTATGCCGCCGAAGCAACCAACGATTTGGTGAGCAAAATGAATGCGTCACCGGTCGCCATACTGCCGGAGATCGCAAATCGCCAGCACTATGAGATTCCTGCTGAGTTCTTCTCTCAGGTGCTGGGTGACTTCCACAAGTACAGTTGTGGTTATTGGCCTGAAAACATCAACACCTTGACGCAAGCAGAGTCGGCCGCACTGGATCTCAGCGCCCGACGCGCGGATATCGCGGATGGAATGCGTATTCTCGATCTGGGTTGCGGCTGGGGATCTTTCTCACTTTGGATCGCTGAGCGTTTCCCTAATGCAACAGTTACAGCTGTGACCAACTCCTATTCACAGCGAGACTTCATTGTCAGTCAAGCGTCCGAGCTAGCTCTACAAAACGTTACTGTCATTGCCTGTGACGTGAACGATTTTGAGCCTCCAACATATTTTGACAGAGTCGTCTCAATTGAAATGTTTGAGCACATGCGAAACTACCGGGAATTGTTTCGACGTATCGATAGTTGGTTAGTACCCGACGGTCTTTTTTTTATGCATATTTTTTGTCACAAAACGACCCCCTATGAGTTTTTGGACAAGGGGCCCTCAGACTGGATGAGCCGACACTTTTTCACCGGCGGCATCATGCCCAGTGCGGACCTACCACTACGCTTTTCTGAAAATCTCAGCATCGCGAAGCGCTGGAACTTGAACGGTCAACACTATGCAAAGACGTGTAACGCGTGGCTAGAAAACATGAAAAAAAATGAAAACGCGGTCATGCCACTCCTCGCTCAGATTTATGGCGAAGCAAATGCAGCTCTGTGGTGGCAGCGCTGGCTAATTTTCTTTGTCGCTTGCTCGGAGCTGTTTGACTATGACCAAGGTCAAGAGTGGCATGTTGGTCACTACCTATTCAAGAAGAAGCTGGGTTAGCATGTTGATATTCGTCAACGCCGTGATGTTTGAAATCGCGTGGCTGTCCTCCGTGCTGGGCGGTGCCAAGGGGATGCCATGGTTGGGTCCACTCACTGCCTTCATTGCTCTAAGCTTCCATCTGCGACAGGCGCGTAAGCCATTTGACGAATTGCTGTTAGTTGCCGTTTGCGGACTCATCGGCGCCGGCTTCGACAGCTTCCTTGTGGCGGCGGGATGGGTGACCTATAAGGCGGGACTATTCAGTGATTTCGTCGCACCGTACTGGATCATCACGATGTGGATGTTGTTCGCAACTACCCTAAACGTTTCAATGCGGTGGCTGCGGGGCAAGCCCAAACTGGCTGCTGTAATTGGTTTTTATGGTGGCCCAGCTTCATATCTGGCCGGCCAAGCTCTGGGTGGCATCGAACTGGTTAATCAACCTGCCGCGTTGATCGCTTTGGGTATTGGTTGGGCCGTCATGATGCCGTTGCTAATTTGGCTGTCGGAAAACCTGGACGGAATGCCCGGTCGACGTCGCATTTGGCGCGCGGAAACTAGCTCGTGAATAGTATAGTTTTAACCTCTGACCAAATGAACTCACAAGCGGACACAGCAATGACCGCTGTGATGGTACTTTCTCTAGGATCACGCCATCGCCAAACCACCACTCTTTTGCGGAGGACGCTTTTGTGACTCATAAACTTTTAGGCATCACCCTGCTTTGGGTTACATGCTCAATGGTCTCAACCTCAACAAACGCGTTGGAGTACAGCGGTCCTGTAGACCACTTGAACTTCAACGTCTATTTCAATGACAAAAGGATCGGCGAACATACCTTTACGTTCTCGCAAGCCGACAGTGTTACCCGTGTACAGAGTGAGGCGAGTTTCAACTACAAGATACTGTTCATAACCGCTTTCCGCTATGAACACAGCGCCGCAGAGCGGTGGCGAAACAACTGCCTAACGCAGATTGAGGCCCGCACGAACTCAAACGGCAATCGGGTTCAGCTATCGGGCGAGCGTTCAACCGCTGGCTTTATGCTGGATACTGGTGATCAGGAAACCGAACTGCCGGATTGTGTAATGACCTTTGCATATTGGAACCCGCGCCTCCTCGATCAATCCCGGCTGCTGAACCCACAAACGGGAGAATACGTGGATGTTGAGGTCGTCGCCATGGGCGAAGAGACGCTTCAAATGGACGGGAAAGATTTACCGGCGAAGCGATATAGAATCATTGCGGACGACGCTGACATTTCCCTTTGGTACTCATTGGAATATGAATGGCTAGCCCTGGAATCCGTTGCTAAAGGCAAACATCTCATCCGCTATGAACGAACGTGACACGAGGTACAAAATTAGATCCACATTTATTTGCCTTGCCCTAATGGTTATTGGTGGATGTGCGGTAACCGGGCCTGAAATGAAGACAGTAGATCGCGTGAACATCGATCGCTTCATGGGGAAATGGTACGTCATCGCCCACATTCCGACCTTTCTCGAAAAAGAGGCTTACAACGCAGTCGAGACCTATTCGCTTAATGAGAATGGCACCATTGCCACGAAATTCGAGTTCCGTAAAGGAGACTTCGATGGAAAGCGTAAAGAATACAACCCAAAGGCGTTCATATTGGACAGAGAGAGCAACGCGCGCTGGGGAATGCGTTTCGTTTGGCCCATTAAGGCGGACTATAGGATTGTGTATCTAAATGACCGTTACACACAAACCATCATTGGTCGCCAAAACCGCGACTACATATGGATAATGGCGCGTACCCCGTCGATTTCCGATTTTGACTACGAGAAACTCGTGTCGTTTGTCAAGACTATTGGCTACAACACGGAAGAACTACGCCGCGTACCCCAGCGTTGGTAGGTTAGGTCAAGGGTTGTTCAAAGTATCGGTGGGACTGAACCACCGGAGACATCTTACGCTGTTGCCAGAGGTGCTTTCACCGGTAAAGACTAACCGATGAGCACCTCAAGCTCCAGGTCTATGACTTAAGGTTCATCATCTGAGAAAGAGATGGGCTCCGCACCAGTAATACGCCCCACGCTGGCCGAGTCATGAACGTACAACTTCACGTCACGTTCGAAAACCAACTCACCCGCGATGGAGCTATTAGGACCGATAATGATCTTGGGATCTTTGCGATCACCCCATTTCCAACCGCTTTTGCGCGACTTCTTCACGGTCAAACCACCGGCAACAGAACCGCCTTCGGTGATGAGTATGTCTCCGGTATAGGTAACCAAAGAACCGTCCACGCGACCGCCACGGATTTGAATGGAGCCATTAACGTTCTCCATACCGCCACCCACAACACCGGATGAATTGAGCCTGAGTGACCCATTAACGGTTTCAACGTCACCCCGAATCTCCACGCCTTCTGCCATGCGAATTGAGCCGTTAACTGTGTTAACGCTTTCTGCCTTGGCAAAGTCTCCAAGCTTCACCGAACCATTCACCGTATCAACTTCACCCACGACGGCACTTTCGCCGATGCGAATTGAACCATTCACCGTGGACACCTCAGAAGACGAATCCAATTGCACCCCTTCTCTAACGGTTACGTTGCCATTCACTGTCTCGTAGTCTTTTCCGGGATCACTGGATGTAGTCACGGTAATGTTCTTATTGGAATCCCAGGCAAAACCCAGATTCATCAACAACATGGACATCACACCACCCAATACCGCCGTTGTCTTACGCCCCATCACCAACCTCCTAATTCATTATGACGTTTTCTTACCATTGGACGCGGTGGCTGGCCAGAAGGTTTAACGTGCGAGATTTTTGAGTGCAACTGGTGCCGGATTCCGACACAATAGCGCCCCTATGGTTGCCATGATCGAAGCAAGAAACCTCGTCAAAACATACACTAAGGTTGAGGCGGTACGGGGTGTAAGCTTTTCCGTACCCAAAGGCCAGTGTTTTGGGCTGCTGGGCCCCAACGGAGCCGGCAAGACCACCACGGTTGAGATGATGGAGGGCATCACAGCCCCCACCAGCGGCGAGATACTCTACCGGGGGGAACGCCTGGGCCAACAATTTAAGGAAGAAGCTGGCATCCAGTTTCAGGCCACGGCACTTCAAGACTTTCTCACAGTTAAGGAAACGCTTGCCCTTTTCAGGGATCTGTATGGCACCGGCCCCAGTGTGGACGAACTGATTGAAGTCTATGCGCTACAAGACATTCAAGACCGAGACAATCGTAAGCTCTCCGGCGGACAGCGGCAACGCATGCTTTTAGCCATTGCCATGGTGAATGACCCCACCATCTTGTTTTTAGACGAACCCACTACGGGACTAGACCCCCAAGCCCGACGAAACTTCTGGCGACTCATTGAGAATGTCAAAGCCCAAGAAAAAACCGTGCTACTGACCACCCACTACATGGATGAAGCGTATATGTTGTGTGATCAAATTGTCATCATGGACCACGGCAAGATTATTGCTCAGGGTTCTCCGGAAGAATTGCTTAAAGAACACTTTGACGACGTGGTGTTGCAACTGCCCCAACAAGACCTCGAACAAGCCGAGGCAACACCGCCCTTTGAAGTACACACCAGCGACGACTTAGCAGAGATTTCCACGGCCGACGTCAGCGGTACCCTGAAGTGGCTGGATACACAAGGCGTGCCCATGGGAGGACTGAAGATTCGACCCAGGACCTTGGAAGATTTGTTTATTGAGCTAACCGGAAAGGACTTACGGTCTTGATAAAGCGATTCTTGGCAGTTTTGCGAGCAAGAAACCTAGAGTTTGTTCGGGATCGATCCACCTTGGGTTGGAACCTGATATTACCCGTATTGTTGGTTTTTGGTCTGGGCGCCGTATTTTCAAACCCCAACAGCACTTTGTTTAAGGTGGGTGTACTACACACTGAACTCAAAGTAGAAGACGTGCCCCACCCCTTTATCAAAACCAAACACATTGAGTTCATTACCATCACAGAACTAGATCCCGCAGTGACCAAGGTGGCCAGGCACCAGTTAGACATGGTGGTAGATTTCAGGGAAGAATTTCGTTATTGGATTAATGATGACTCTAGAAACGGTTATGTGCTCGAAAAACTCCTAAACGAATCAGATCCCGTCGGCAGCTTGAGTCGCGAAGCAGTCACCGGTGACGCCGTTCGTTATATCGATTGGGTAGTCCCTGGCATCTTAGGCATGAACATGATGTTCAGCTGTTTGTTTGGCGTAGGGTATGTGGTGGTTCGATATCGCAAAAACGGGTTTCTAAAGAGACTTAAAGCCACGCCACTACACGCCATTGAATTCATTACGGCGCAAATTACCTCGAGACTATTGCTCATCATGGCGGTCACCGTTGGGGTCTACGTCGGGACAAATATCTTCTTTGACTTCCGGATGGAAGGTAGCTATCTAGCGCTACTGGTCATTGCCATCCTCGGTGCCTTTTCCATGATTGCCATGGGATTTGTAGTAGCCTCCCGAACGTCAAGCGAAGAATTGGCCGGCGGGCTCCTCAACATTGTGAGCTGGCCTATGATGATTCTGTCCGGAGTCTGGTTTTCTTTGGAGGGGTCAACACCGCTAATTCAACAAATCGCCAAAATCTTCCCACTAACTCAGATGTTGGATGGCGCTCGCATCATCATGCTGGATGGGGGTGGCTTTAGAGAGGTCATTCCGCAGCTTCTAGTATTGGTGGTGATGAGCATTGTATTTCTAGGCCTCGGTGCAGGTATGTTTCGGTGGGAAAAAGGGTGAATATAGAAACTTGATCAGGCACAAACACCAACAGACAACCAAGCCCATGGGGATACTAGCGATCAATGCAGGCTCATCCAGTATCAAGTGCGCCTATTTTCAGCGTATAGAGGATGAGCTTTCAAACCGTGGATCATTCTCCTGTCAGGATATCCATACTGCTCCAAAAACTGAGTTCGTTCTGGACGGTGCAGTCAAATCACACTCGAAATTACCAAAAGCCGAAAACCCTTATGATGGGTTTTTGGCTCTGGTCATTGGGTGTCTCAACACTAACGACTGCGATATTTCCGCCGTGGGACACCGGGTGGTGCACGGAGGCAATACCCATACTCAGCCCACAGTGGTAACCGACAAGGTCGTGTCGTCCCTGTGGGAATTGGCATCGTTAGCGCCACTTCATCAACCCGTCAATTTACGACTTGTCGATACAATGTCGAGCTATTTGCCCGATGTTCAACAGGTCGCATGTTTTGACACCATGTTTCATCAAGCCATCCCGGAAGTGGAACGATGTTACGCTCTTCCAAAGTCTTTAACGGCACAAGGCATTTATGCCTACGGGTTTCATGGTTTGTCCTATGAGTATGTGTTTCGCACCTTGAGTCAGCTCGACCCAAGCATCGCCCATGAGCGCGTTGTGATCGCTCACTTGGGCGCTGGCGCCAGCCTTTGTGGGGTTAAAGAGGGCGTCAGTGTTGTAACCACCATGGGATTTAGCCCTGCAGACGGTCTTCCTATGGCGACACGATGTGGCCGTATTGATCCCGGTGTCTTATTGTACTTACTTAAAGAAAAGTCGCTCACCACCTGTGAATTGGAAGATCTGTTGTTCCGTCAGAGTGGTTTGCTGGGCATGTCTGGTACATCCGGCAGTATGAAGGCATTGAGGGCAGAAAATTCATTGGACGCGAAGCACGCCATCGACACGTTTGTCTATCGTACGGCTTCGGAAATCGGCTATTTGGCCGCAGCAATGCAGGGTATTGACCGATTGGTGTTTACCGGCGGCATTGGAGAAAACGACCCCCTCACTCGAGCGGGCATCGTTACTCGTTGTGGTTGGCTGGGGTTTGAACTCGACAAGCCAGCTAACCTGAAAAACCTCTCAACGATAAGCGACGCGAAGAGTTCTGGTGGTTTACATGTTATTCCTACGGACGAGGAATCCATGATCGCCGAACACACCGCACAAGCCTTAGACGCCTGCTAGAACACCTCGGGTCGCGGAGACTTTCTGAAGGGCCGAATTCCTACGACGTTTGCATATCGCTCTTCGCGATACCGGCTACTCTCACGGGAGCGGTCATTGCGTCACGACGAAACGGCTCACCTAGCTCCTGGTTGAGAACAACCTCAATAAACGTGTTGACGTTGCCGCTCATCTGGCCATCAATGGCGGCAGAAAGTTCAGCCGTTAATGCTTCAGGTGTCGTTACCTTTACACCCTTTAACCCACAAGCGTCAGCAATTTCAGCGTACTCGACCCCAAGGTTTAGCTCCGTGCCCACAAAATTGTCGTCAAACCACAAGGTGCTGTTTCGCTTTTCTGCACCCCATTGGTAGTTACGAAAGATCACCATAGTAATGGGCGGCCACTCATTGCGCCCGCAGGCGGTCATTTCGTTCATTGAAATACCGAAAGCCCCGTCACCCGCAAACCCAACCACCGGAAGATCCGGGCGCCCAATTTTCGCGCCGAGAATCGCAGGGAAGCCATAGCCACAGGACCCAAACATGCCCGGCGCCATATATTGACGACCATTGGCAAAGCTTGGGTAAGCATTGCCTATGGCGCAGTTGTTGCCAATGTCAGTAGAAATAATGGCCGTGTCGGGTAACGCTTTCATGATGGCACGCCACGCCTGTCGCGCAGACATCCGGTCCGGCTGTGAGTCACGCGCCCGTGAGTTCCAAGTGGTCCCTTTATCGTCAGCTTCGTGATCCATGGATGCCAACTCGTCAGCCCATCGCGCCTTGGTGTCGCTAATGAGTGTCCTCCGACCCTCACGATCATAGTCACCGGCTGTGGGCGACAAGACATCGAGTATCTGTAACGCCACCGTACCCGCGTCCGCGGGAATACCCACCGTAACGGGTTTGGTCAAGCCAATTCGATCTGAATTCATATCAACTTGAATGACCTTTGCCGCTGTCGGCCAGTAGTCGAGTCCGTAGCCTGGCAGTGTCGAGAAAGGATTCAGACGCGTGCCCAGTGCTAACACCACATCTGCTTTGGCGATGAGCTCCATGGCCGCCTTGGACCCGTTATAACCCAAGGGACCCACGTGTAAGGGATGTGAACCCGGAAACGCGTCATTGTGTTGATAACCGCAACACACGGGCGCATCTAATCGTTCGGCCAATTTTACCGATTGGGCTATGGCGTCCCCAATCACCACACCGCCACCATTGAGAATGACCGGAAACTTGGCCTCCGAAAGCAACTGTGCAGCCGAACTGATTGCGCTTTCAGCACCCGGCGACGGTTCGGCCTTGATGGGGGTAGGTAGCTCAATATCAACAACTTGGGTCCACATATCCCGGGGCACATTAATCTGCGCCGGCGCCGAACGTTGCTTCGCTATGCCAATCACACGATTGAGGATTTCAGCCATCCGAGTTGGATCTCGAACTTCCTCCTGATAGCAAACCACATCCTTAAAAAAGTTAAGCTGAGGCACTTCCTGAAATCCACCCTGCCCAATGGTTTTGTTCGCAGCTTGCGGTGTCACTAACAACAGGGGTGTATGGTTCCAATAGGCTGACGCAATGGCGGTGACAAAGTTCGTGATGCCGGGACCATTCTGGGCAATAGCCATGGACATTTTGCCGGAGGCCCGACTGTATCCATCAGCAGCCATACCTGCACTATTCTCGTGAGCGCAATCCCAAAAGGTGATACCCGCAGCCGGAAAAAGGTCCGAGATGGGCATCATGGCAGAACCAATGATGCCAAACGCATTGGAGATTCCGTGCATTTGCAATACTTTGACGAAGGCTTCTTCGGTGGTCATTTTCATGATTTATTTCTCTCAGAAGATAATGTAGGCCACAGGAATACGTAACCCCAAGCCCGTGAGTAGTTTGCCACAATAGTAGAGAGCCCTATACGGATAGACTAGGTCCAGATGTAGAGTGGAAATAGCGCCAGAACCAGCACGCTCGGGACTCTTAAACCAGCTCCTCAATTAGGCGAGACAAGCACTCTATCCCAGGTTCGATTTTGTCGTTGGCAATGGAAGAATAGCCCAAACGAAAATAGTTAAGGGGTGGATCTGAGGCAAGGAAATGGATATCACCGGGCTCGATCAGGACACCCTGCTCCCTCGCCAGCTTACTCAGTTTTCGGCTGTCGAAATCCCTACACCCTTCCAGCCATATTGAGGATGCGCCGTGTCCCAGCGTTTGCTTAAAATCCGGCAGATACTGCTCTAGCGCTTGCACCATGGTATGGCATCGCTCCTCGTAAGCCGACACCAACTGCCGTCTTAGAGAATCGTAATAGCCTCGTGCAATGAATATGGCAGCAGAACGTTGATTGTTTGCGGCTGGATGACGCAGCATGAGGCGGCGTAGCGCTCGTAACTCGGCGATCACTTCGGCAGGCGCGACGAGATAACCAATCCGAAGTCCCGGAGCCAATGTCTTAGACATGCTTCCGACATAAATCACGCGATCACACTTATCCAGGCTTTTTAGGGCCGGGGTTGGCGTGGAGAGAAACGCAATTTCACTCTCGTAGTCGTCCTCGATGAGGACAACATCAGACTGTGCAGCAAGGTCCAACAGCTGATATCGACGTTCCAAAGGCAACGTGACGGTGGTGGGTGATTGATGACTGGGTGTGACATACACATAGTCACAATCGGTCACCTTATGGGACACAACCAGGCCCTGCTCGTCTACCGGTAACGGAATCGTCTTTGCACCATGAAGTTTCGCTATATTGCGAACGTCCACGTATCCCGGATCCTCCAAGCCTACGGTGCGAGTAGCACCAAAGAACAGACTGGATATCATATACAGGGCTTGCTGCGCACCAACGGTAATCATGATTTCATTTGGATTTGCCCAAACGCCCCGCCGAGGGAGTAAGTGCTGACGGACTTGTTCAATTAGAAGCTTATCGTCACACTCAAAGTGATCATCCACCCAATCCTTAGTTGCACCGACACTGGCCGCGTCCCGACAACACTCCCGCCACTGATGGGTGGGGAAAAGATCATAGTCAACTTGACCATAGATAAAAGGGTATGGATAACTCTGCCAATCCGAGGGTTTCTTGATGTTTCGCTGAAGCCCGGGATTACGTAGATTCCTTGATTGCCAGTCCGGCGCATTACTAATTCCCGTCGTCGCGTGCATTACCGGTGCGACAGCGTGCTCTTCGATTGCACTGGGGTTAACGAAAAAACCACTACGCTCCTTGGATATCAGATAGCCTTCATCCTTCAAACGGTAATACGCAAGTGTCACCGTATTGCGTGCAACCCCAAGTTGACTGGCAAGTGCTCGGCTTGGCGGCAATGGTTTGTCTACTGGAATGTGGCCGCGAACAATAGCAGCAACAATCTGCTCTACGATCTGTTTTTGCAGACTTTGCTCACTGCTCGAATCTAGATGAAACAGTTGTCGAATGATCATCACTCCCGGAGATGTTGGTTACCTTGGCTAAACGTTTTCCTTCGACCTAGGCGTTTGAGTGGGAAGCCATTTTCCAAAAGATCTGGACCAAAAGGACCAGCAAATTGGTGCTACTGGTTGTCGTCGTATCACGCTAACCTCCATGAGTAGAAGACTCCCACTGGGTTGATAGGGTAGAACATGGCCGCGGAAATTCAAAACTCTCTCCAACATGACATCGTAGATATTGATCGCAAGAATGTTTGGCATCACCTAACCCAACATCACGGCTTCAGTTCGGCAGGTCCGATGGTCATCACACGAGGGAAAGGCATCCGAATTTGGGACTCGAAGGGCAGCGAGTACCTAGACGCCACGTCCGGCGGCCTATGGACCGTCAATGTTGGCTACGGACGCGAGAGTATCGCCAAAGCAGTTCACGATCAGTTGATCACCATGTGCTTTTATTCAAATGCTGCCGGCAATGCCCCGGGCGCGTTGTTTGCTGAAAAGCTGTTGTCAAAAATGTCAGGCATGGGCCGGGTTTACTTCTCTAACTCAGGCTCCGAAGCAAATGAGAAAGCCTACAAAATCATTCGTCAGATTGCTCACAAAAAATACGGCGGGAAAAAGCATAAGATCATCTATCGTGAGCGGGACTACCACGGCACAACCATCACGGCACTCAGCTCCACCGGACAACAAGAACGCAAGAATCACTACGGGCCGTTCACACCTGGCTTTGTTGAAATGCCCCATTGCTGTGAGTATCGAAATCAGTATCCGGACATCCCGAGTTCTGACTACGGTGTGCGCGCCGCACAGGCGCTTGAGGACGTTATTCTTCAGGAAGGGCCCGATACCGTTGGTGGCTTGGTCTTGGAACCGATTACAGCGGGTGGCGGGATCATTACCCCACCAGAGGGCTACTGGCAAAGGATCCAGGAGATTTGCCGCAAGTACGATATCTTGCTGCACATAGATGAAGTTGTGTGCGGCTTGGGCCGCACCGGTAAGTGGTTTGGCTATCAACACTACGACATCAAACCGGACATAGTGACTATGGCAAAAGGTGTTGCTTCTGGTTACGCAGCCATATCTTGCACCGTCACCACGGCAGAAATCTTCGATTGTTTTGCCGATGATCCGTCAGACAGGATGAACTACTTTCGGGATGTATCTACCTTCGGTGGCTGCACGGCAGGTCCGGTGGCGGCGCTGGAAAACTTACGAATTATTGAAGAAGAGAACCTGTTGGAAAATGCCAGCGAGATGGGCGACCTTTTGCACGAGGCGCTTCTAGGCCTTAAGGAAAAACATGCCATTGTCGGTGACGTTAGAGGCCAAGGACTGTTGCAGGGCATCGAACTGGTCAAAGACTGGGAAAGCAAAGAACCCGTTGACGAGTCGGTAGTTTTGCAGCTTGTTTCAGACTGTCATTCCCAAGGTGTAATTATCGGTCGAACTAATCGGAGCTTCTCCGAGCATAACAATACGATTGTCTTAAGCCCCGCTCTGATTGTGAAAGAAAACGACATTCAGCAGATGGTACATGCCATTGACGTCGCTCTTGAGAGACTGGATCGCTGAGCTAAGGAGTCAGAGAAAAGTCACCTTCGTTCAGTGGTTGGCACCATTGACGTTTCTTAGGCGTTCGTTGTTCGGGTCAAAGGGACTGTCTTTAACTACCACCGCGTCGCACACCTGATCAAGAATGCGCATTCTAAAAACCTGCCCCTCCCGGGCCAAGTCCGAGTTCACCATGGCAAGGGCCAAGGATTGTCCAACTCGAAATCCATAGCCACCGCTGGTAGATCTTCCCACCAGTTTGCCGTCCAGTGTGATGGGGTTCATCCCTATGGCATCAGCATCCCGAGCACCCTGGATCTCCAGCGTCACCAAACGATTCTGCTCCTTCCGCTTATTCCATTCCAACAACCCTTCGCGGCCTAAAAAGTTCTTGTCTGGGTGAACGAAGCGATCCATTACCGACTCATGAGCCGAATACTCGATTGACAACTCCGTTCCCGGCATACGATACGATTTTTCCAAACGCATGGAATCCATGGCGCGAATACCAAAGGGTTTCAAGCCAAGGTCTTTGCCGGCTTCAAATAGGGTGTCGAACAATTGATTTTGATACTCAAGGGGATGATGCAATTCCCACCCCAACTCACCGATATAGTTCACCCGCATGGCGTTTACTGGAACCATACCAATGGACACCTCCCGTGCGCGGAGCCACGGAAACGCCTCGTTGGAGAACGCATCCTCGGAGACCCGCTCAAGCAGCGCTCGTGCCCGGGGCCCTGCAACCACAAATACACCTGTGGTACCCGTTAGGTCGGTGAACTGAACAGATCCATCTCTTGGCATGTGCTTTTTGATGTAATCATGATCGAAGCGTTGCAGTCTTGCGGCAGATACCAGGTAGAAGGACTCGTCGGACTCCCGATGAATCGTAAATTCCGAATGGATACCGCCGTTGGTGTTTAAGGCGTGCCCCAACGCCAATCGTCCAATCTGACTGGGTAGTCGGTTCGCAACCAGATAGTCTAGAAATGCCTCCGCACCGGATCCCTCGATACGACACTTGGCAAAAGTAGTCATATCAAGTAAACCGACGTTTCGTGTCACATTACGAACTTCTTCGCCGACAGCATCAAACCACTTGGAGCGTCGAAAGGACCAATGATCTTCCGGGGGCGAACCATCGGTAACAAACCAATTGGGACGTTCCCATCCAGATATTTGACCGAAGACGGCCCCCTTCTCTTTCATTCGTTCATAACAAGGGGCAGTACGCAAAGGTCTCGCCGCAGGTCTTTCCTCATCCGGATAGTGGATGGTGAACATGTGAGCATAGGCCTCTTCATTTTTCTGCATTGCATACTGCTGGGTGGCGTATCCTCCGAAACGTCTGGGGTCCACGGGCAGCATATCGATGGTTGGTTCTCCATCAACGATCCATTCGGCCAGTTGCCAACCGGCCCCACCCGCCAGGGTAATGCCAAAGATGTGCGCCTCATTTAACCAAAAATTGTCTAGTCCCCATGCAGGACCCACCAGTGGGTTTGCGTCCGGCGCATAGGCAATCGCACCATTGTAGGTTTGTTTAATACCGACCTCTCCAAAAGCCGGAACACGAACCATGGCAGTTTCAATATGGGGCACCAGGCGTTCGAGGTCCTCTTGGAACAACTCATACTCCGACTCGGGATGAGGTCCGTTCACATAACAGCTTGGCGCATTATTCTCGTAGGGACCAAGAATAAACCCCCCCTGCTCTTCCCGCAGATACCAAGAGCTGTCTGTTTCGCGGATAACTGGCATTTCATCTAGACCGGCCGCCCGCTTGGCCACCAACTCGGGATGGGCCTCGGTGACAATGTATTGATGCTCCACAGGAATGACCGGCACATCGAGCCCCACCATTTTGCCCGTCTGTCGTGCGTAGCAACCACTGGCCGAAACCACGTGTTCGCAAGCGATGTCGCCCTGGGTTGTGTGAACCACCCATTCACCGGTGTGAATTGGCTCAATCCCGATGACGGCAGTCTTGCGGTAAATGGTCGCTCCACGATTACGGGCTCCCTTAGCCAAGGCCAGGGTCAAGTCTGCCGGCTGAATGTAACCGTCGTCCGGATGATGAATACCACCCAATAACCCGTCGGGTTTGATGAGCGGCCATGTATCGCTGATTTCCTCAGGGGTCATCCAGTTGACGTTAACCCCCATGGTTTCGGCGACTGAAACGTAGTGATGATATTCATCCATACGATCTTGATTCATTGCTAAGCGGAGGCTACCGACATTCTTGTAGCCAACCGGCTGACCGGTTTCTTCTTCGAGCTTTTGATAGCAGCCAAGTGAATACTGCTGAATTCGACCCATGGTGTAGTTCAGGCCAAACAGCGGCAGTAAGCCCGCTGCATGCCAAGTGGAGCCCGACGTCAACTCGGCCTTCTCCAATAGTATGACGTCGTCACCCCAGCCTTTTCTGGCCAGGTGATAAAGAGTACTGACGCCAACGACGCCACCACCGATTACGACGACACGTGCTCTTGATTTCATTTTGTCTAACCTCGTTGGGTGGCCGATGTGATTGATGTCACTCCCGAGCTTAAAGCAGCCTGGGCAATACCAACAACATTCGGATTGTGCGACTCCGCCCGATGCAAAATAAATATAGATACGCCTCGATACCTACGGTAGGGCCAGATGGACTGATCCATTGGCGCCAATTGCACTGGCTCATGAACACGTTCACGCGAGGCGGGCACATTCATAGACTGTTGTGACAGTTTAGCCATGGGCATAGCGGGAAATGAGTGAACCTGGGTGCATCGAGGGATAGAGTCCTTGGGCAGTGCCTGCTTTCGCCAGCGGGCCGATTTGCAGGACTTCCAAATCTGGCCTAGCGTGTTGGTCGGATATTGATCAACAAACCGCCATCAATGGCATCGCGAACTTGAATCAAACGCTCTCCCGTGTTTGAGTTCTGCGCTGGCACCGCAAGTTCATCACTATTGTTTTGCGTGTAGTCTGGCACGACCACCATTTTTTCTCTTAGTTGCCATGGGGGGCCAAGAAAAAAGTTGTTCTTTACGACTTCATTCGTGAGGGGATTTTTCATCTGAACCAAAATCTGCGAGTCCGTTGCTCGTGTGGTTACTATGGCGAACAACGTGTTTTGGTTTGAAGACACTACTTCAAACTGTCGCACTTGCCAGTCAGACTGACCGGCGCCGATTGGATAAACGTTTGCGACAAGCTGGTTGGTCTCACTATCGCGGACCTGAATGAGTGTAAGTCCATCGCTGTCTCTCACCATTAATACGGCAACTTCGTCACTCCCATTGGCGTTGAGGTCAGGGACTGTTCGAAACGCCACCGGCGACCACCCCAGCCCCAGAGGATAAACATTACGAACCAGGGAATTGTCAGACGTGCGCCGCACTTGAATAACGGTCAATCCATCGAGGTTTCGTGTTGCGAGTACCGCCACCGCTGGCTCGTTCTGAACCTTCACCATCTGCATCGAAACCGGTGTCCAGCCAAACCCCAGGGGGTATTGTCGGGTCAGCACAGCCTTACTGGCTGTACCTTGAATCTCCACCGCCATTAGGCCACTCAGCTTTGACTCAGCAAGCGTAATCAATACTGCTTCACCGCCGAAACTTGCGTCCGTCGAGACGATAGATTGCTTCACGGTCCAATTAGAGTTCCATGGAAATAGATTCACAATGACATTTCCGTTAACGGGATCTCTAGCCTGGACACCGGGAAAACTCGACGTCGTCTGCTCAGAGAGATCCAAACCCTGGAAGCCCGTGGAACTCAATGCAACACTCTGAGACGAATCCAGTGTCCAGCTCAACAACCCATCAGGTCGTCGATTCTCTACACCAAAGTAATTGTAGTTTGATAGCAACTGACCGGTCATACCATCGTATACACCCACCGAATTAAAGCGGCCATCTCCGGTGGTTATGTCGCGATGGGCAACGACAAACTCTGGGCTGCTATTGCCATTGATGTCGTCAACGGCGATCAACCCCCTGAAAAAGTCGAGATCACACGCATTACCCGGACCCATACCATCGTCATCAGCCTGATCAATATTGAACACCGCAGGACAATTATCCAAGTCATCAACAA
>JBCCFQ010000004.1:0-22582 GCA_039029655.1 Pseudomonadota bacterium
GTTTAGGCAGTCCTACCCAGATGTAAAGTTGGAGTTGCTCTTTACCGACGCCAATGTGGACTTGGTCAGCGAGGGCATCGATCTTGCAGTGAGGCTAGGCCCTAGTTTGACCGGTGATGTGGTGGCAACACGGCTTTTCGCCACCGCCTATAAAGTAGTTGCCAGCCCCGATTATTTAAAGTCGGCGCCTAAGATAAAACACCCCAGCGATCTCGCTAAACATCCCTGCACAGTATTTTCCTTACCGGCGTTTCGCTCTGAATGGAAATTTCGACCGATGACTCGCAAATCGAAATCTGAGGAAGTTGTCGCGATAACCCCTAGCGTCCTTGTGTCCTCTGCATTGAGTCTGCGATCAATTGTGCTAGAAGGTGGTGGTCCCGCACTCTTGCCAGACTGGCTTGTAGGGAACGACATCTCAAAAGGGCGACTGGTGGATATTTGTCCTAAGCATCAGGTGACGGCCACGGAGTTCGATACCGCCGCTTGGCTTATCTACCCCAGTCGTTCTTACCTACCTCAAAAAGTGCGCGTCATGATCGACTTTTTGAAGAAGAAGCTAAACCTCATGGGGTGATATGGCAAAACCAACTCAGTAGTCTAGAACTTTACAGATCGACAGACGCCGTAGGACTTACCCTGCTCAAAATCCTTTCCACGTCACGTTGCAGTTTGAAACCAAATGCCCTTTTTAGAAACTAGAAACAGGATACGGACCATCCTCGAACACCTGATCGTGGTATCCCTTTCTTCCTATCTGGTGTGTTAGCTCACTTCTATAGTCCGCACCTTCGCTCAGCATTCTTATGCAATTGTCGAAAGTGTACTGAGGTTCCCAGCCAAGTCGCTGCCGGGCGTGGCTATTGTCATAAACCCGTCCCAGGGTTGGGAACATTTTCCAGTCTTTGCGGGCGTAGAGATCTAGATACTCGGGACAATACTTCGCCACAACCGTAGGTGCGTCCAACCCTAGTTGTGGAGCGTCGCTCCTTCTAAAGGGCGTGGTGCCCGAGATAATGAAACGATCAAAGCCAATATCATGAGCCTGGGTCAATGCCAGTCGGTGAGCATCGACTATGTCCAAAATATCTGCGCGTCGAAACAGCAGTTCATTGACCTTAAGATTGGCATCTTCGTAAGCGTCACGTTTGTCCTTGGCGTCATCCCGCTCGGGAAAAAAGCGAGATGTCTTGAGAACAATGCAAGGTAACCCGGCTCGTCGATGAAATAACTGGCAAAGGTCTTCAGCAGCAGTTTTGGTCACTCCATAAATGTTCTTGGGTTTTGGTCGTAAATCTTCCGTCACCCAGACCGCCGGGTCCCCTGGGGCCGGCCTCATGGCATCACCAAAAGTACTGGTGGTGCTGGTAAAAATAACGGAATCACACCCATTCTCCAGTGCTTCTTCCAGCAAGTTGAGGGTGCCGGTAATATTCGTATCGACAAACGCTTGTCGCGTATGAGTGCCGACATGGGGTTTGTGTAGCGTTGCAGTGTGAAGCACAGCATCACACCCTTGAATGCAATCACGAACAAAAGCGCGATCTGCAATGTTGCCAACGAAATCGGTGAAGTCTGACGATTTAATGTCTACGCCAACAGGTTTGTCGCCAGAAACTCTCAGGGTTCGCATCAATGCTTCTCCCAAATGTCCCGCGCTTCCTGTGATCAGTATCTTCATGGATCTCCCCACCACCTGGTGGCTAGCTGGGTGGTCATTTAACTACATAAGTGGAGCAAAACAAACCTTCGCGGTTCTAAGAGTCAATCCCGCGAATCGAACAATTCAGAAACGCAATCCAACATCCACCTAAGTCGCGAATCCGCAGAGAACCTTGGGTGCCATAGAGCATAGTAATGGCTTTTGGGTAGCCCAATAGGCACCCGCTTGGTTACATAGGGATACTTTCGAGCTAGATTTTTCGCCACCCGTGATGGCACGGTGGCAATACGAGAGGTGCCTAGCAGCTCATCGTCAATCATGTTGAAAGCGGAAACTGAGGCACATACTCGGCGTTCCAAGTTCAGCTTCTCTAGTTCCAGATCCACCACGCCTTTCTCATTGCCGAGTGGTGCAGCTAGGACATGGGTGGCCTCAACGTAGCGCTTTAGCGTCATGTTTCGTTTTGCCAATGCGTGGTCTTGATGCATGACACAAACAAAATGATCGCTTCCCAGCCGTTTTTGTTTTAGCAAATCCGGTGCTTGCCAGTTGATGGCTACAACCAAATTGACCTGTCCTGCTTCCAACTGGCGTACGTAGTAATCCTTTCTGAGCGGCAGTGTCACGAGCCGAAGTTGTGGAGCCTTCTCAGAGATGCGTGTAACCAGACTTGATGAGAGGCGAGTCAAAATATCGTCCGTGGCACTCAATACAAATTTGCCGGTGAATTCTTTGGGTGGCGTAACATCTTCTGTGGTTAGGTTATTGGCCTGCTCAAGAATCACGTGAATCCCATCTCTAAGTTCTAGGGCGCGAGGGGTCGGTTGCATTCCTTCACTGGTACGAACAAAGAGTTCATCATCCAACCATCCGCGTAGCTGACTCAACTGTTTACTAACAGCAGATTGGGTTACGTTCATTGCTTCCGCGGCACCGATAATACTGCCGCGGGTCAGGATTGCTTCGAACGCCTCTAGCAAGGGCAGATTTCTAATATTCCTATTGCTCATAGTTCATATTACTAACATTCCATTTCGGAATTTTCAAATCCACCGTATCTTTGACTCGAGTCTGAGTCATAAGCGTGTCTTATTAGTCACATTGGCCAGACGGGATATCACTTGAGACCCATAGGAGAATGTTATGTACCGCCTCTATTCCATTCCCGGAAGTTGTTCCACCGGAATCCACGTACTCTTGAACAAACTTGGCCAGAAGGTTGAGATAGTTCGCCGGGACGACGTGGAAGACTATTCTGAAATTGTGCCAACCAATCAAGTCCCTGCCCTTTCAGTGGCTGATGAATTGCTCACCAAAGGCTCGGCCATTGCCTTGTATCTGCTTGAAGAACATGGTGTGGCTCCCCTACCGGGTAAAGAAACTCGGGAGTTTCGCCAATGGTTGTTGTTCAACTACGCAACGCTACATCCCACCTATTCAAAGTTGTTTATGGCTGGAGTCGCCAACGTTGTTGAGGATCCCGAAAACCGGGCCATTTTGATTGACCACGTCTCAGATCGTCTGAGCACGTTGTGGAGCATTGTAGACAAGCGACTTGAGGGTCGTGAATTCGTGGTCGGAGACGCCCCTACCATTGTTGACTATTTACTCGCGGTCTACGCCAACTGGGGCAACTCAGTACCAGAGGCAGATATCAAGATTGGACCTAATGCACGCCGGTTAATCGAGCAGGTCATCGCACTACCCGAATTCAAAACCGCCGTTGAACGAGAGGGTATCGATGTCCGTTTACCCAACTAGATGACACCCTTGGAGCGTCATTAGGCGCTCCAAGGGTACGTACTGGAGATAAGTCATGATTAACACAAACCATTTCGATGAAAACGCATCTCTCCTGGCCCAAGGAAAAACCACTAACCTAGACCAGGTTTCTGAAGTGCTGGAGGCTTACTTTGATGCGCTATACGAAAGTGACGCACAGAAGATGGACCTCATATTTCACAGCAAAGGCGTGTACGCGACGGCTGACGAAAAACCCGCTTTGATTCGGGACAAACAAACCTACTTGGCAGTATTGAGTAAGCGTGTTTCGCCAAGATCAAAGGGGGGAGTCCGCAACGACCATATAGAGTCCGTTGAGTTTGCCGGGACGAACACCGCACGGGCAAGAGTGCGTTGTTCTATTGGCAAAAGTGATTTCGTTGATTACCTCACGTTGATCAAAGATCAGGGGCGTTGGCAGATTATCGCAAAAGTGTTTCAGATCACTTAAAGGAGAATTCCATGCCCTATGTAAACATCAAAGTAACGAATGAAGGTGTAACGGATAAACAAAAAGCCGCGCTAATCGCGAGTGTGACGCAAGTATTGGTTGATGTGTTGGACAAGGACCCAGCGACCACGTTTGTCGTCATCAACGAAGTGGAGCTTGAAAACTGGGGAATCGGTGGCGTACCCGCAGAGCAATTTCGTAAACAAGTTGCCAACAGGAGTGGGCCGTCGTGAACGGCCCCTCCACTCTCGTCCTTAGCCTAACCCTTTTGTTTGCTGGAATTGGTATCCCGATCATGGCGGCAATAAACAGTGGACTTGGTTCGAAATTGGGCAACCCAACATTGGCGACGGTGGTTTTGTTCTCCATCGCCCTCGCGTCATCCACCTTAGTGCTGTGGTTCCAATCAAGCCCGGTCAAACTGGACCTCGCCACAGTGCCACCCCAATACTTTATGGGCGGGTTATTTGTCGCATTTTACGTTTTGGCCATGACTTTTGTTGCACCAAGAATTGGTGTCGGCAACGCGATTTTCCTGGTTTTGCTGGGTCAAATGGTGTCGGCAGCCTTAATTGACCACCATGGATGGCTAAACGCCCCACAGATGGGGATATCCACTATGCGTATCCTAGGAATTCTTCTTGTGATGGCGGGCGCAATCTTAGTGACATTGTCGGGGAGGCTTTCGGCACAGGGATTTTCCTGATCTCGTTGTTGCCGAAAAGAACGAGTCCTTTTGTTAAGATACTGACGCCGATCAAGGAGTATCCATGAAATCTCGATCTTTTCTTATCTGTGTTTTGGCGGTTGCTTGCGCCGGTCTTGCATTCTCAACCGGGGCGCTCGCGGCAGATGGCGATATGAAAGAAAGCGCCGACCCGATTCCCGAGGCACGACAATTCGTATCGACTCACAGCAGTCGTTTTAACGGAGAGCGCATTGACTACCGCGTCACGGCCGGAGAAACCTATCTGCTAGATAAAAAAGACAAACCCAAAGCCACAATTTTTACCTTCGCCTACAGCAAAACAAATATGGCTGAAAATGAAGTCAGACCGGTGACCTTCGTTTGGAACGGTGGCCCAGGTTCGGCGTCTTTATGGTTGCATATGGGTACCTTTGGACCAAAGCGCGTCTCACTACCCAGCGACGCCAAACACCCGGGTCCGCCACCCTATCCTATTGTCGGGGCACCCGAAACTATTCTAGATGTCACCGACCTCGTATTCGTTGACCCGGTAGGCACAGGCTACTCCCGTGCACTGGGTACCCATAAACCCAAAGAGTTTTGGGGCTTAAATGAAGATGCACAATCTATGGCGGAGTTTATTCAAACCTGGGTTACCGCTAACGGGCGTTGGAACTCACCGCGATTTTTGCTGGGGGAAAGTTTTGGCACAACCCGAGCAGCGAAAGTGGCCCACATACTCGAATCAGACTTAATGATGGGCCTCAATGGCTTGATCTTCGTGTCCCAAGCGCTAGATTACACCGGTTCCTCGCCCTATATCGATCACAACCTGGTTGCTTACATCACCTACGTCCCAACCATGGCGGCGACTGCCGCTTATCACAGTAAGATTAACCCTCCACCCGACAATTTAGAGACCTTTGTGCAACAGTCTCGAGAATTCTCAACGGACGAATTGCTTCCGGCGTTGTTCAAGGGGAACACCCTGTCCCGGGACGAGTTTGTTCGGGTTCGAGATCGATTGGCCTATTTCACGGGTTTGAGCACAGAATATGTGGAGCGTGCCAATTTGCGAATCAATGCATTCCGATTCGCCAAGGAATTGCTGCGGGATCAGGGTCTGGGTGTTGGTCTTCTGGATGGCCGCTATACAGGCAAGGAGATTGATCAGCTTTCTGCGAATCTTGCCAGCGACTCCTCTAGTGATGCCATATCGTCAGCCTTCAAATCGGCGCTGTTGCACTATATACGTGCGGATCTTGGGGTTGACTGGGAGCGCACCTATTTGGCACCCGCAGATGAAAACCTATCGTCCCAATGGCGCTATCGAACTGTACCGGATGGCCAATCCTGGGAACCCCAGCCCGTTAACACGGCACCTGACTTGGCCAACGCGCTTCGAATAAACCCCTCCCTCAACGTGTTGGTGGCCAATGGTTATTACGATTTGGTCACTCCGTTTTTCGATGCCGAGTACACACTCAATCGTCATGGCATAGATAGTAATCGCGTGGATTACACCTACTATGGGGGTGGTCACATGATGTATGTCAATGAACCTTCCCGCACCCAGTTGCTGGACGATGTACGTGAGTTCATTGTCAAGCAGGGGGCGCCAACACCGTGAGTAAAGTCTAGCTACATGGGTGATACGCTATGGAGAGAAATTCCGTAAGAAATACCATTGAGATTATTGGTATTTTTGCAGTTGTTTTGTCCTTGCTGCTCGTGGCCTACGAAGTCCGGCAATCTAACCGCATTGCTCAAGCAACCACGACTTATGAGATAGGTCGAGACGTCAACCAATTCAACGAGCTTGGTTATTCCGACCCTGAGTTTGCTGCTCTATTGATAAAGCTCATGGACGCAGACTTCGAGCCCTCTAACGTGGATGCACTTCGAATACGCCTGATCGCCAATCGCTTCATGAATCTGTGGACAATTCAGGAAAAGGCTTTTCGCAATGGCCTACTGACAGAGGCGCAATTCGCCATGACCAAAGCTGATGTGGTCACAGTGATGCAGGTGTTCCCCGCATTGTTAGTCCGTTGGAAAGATGTGCTTCGGGACCAGCCTTTACTTCGCGAGTACTCAGTACTTCAACCCATTGTTGACGCCGTTGCAGAGACGAACTAGTTCCTGTCATTGGCTGGTCGTGCAATCATAGACTCCCGATGACGAGACCCAAAACGCGAGGCCACAGCGCCGTTGACCCTGTGCCCCTGCGTATTTCGAATCGAGATGCGCGGCGTCTTTGGTTAGCGGCACAAGGGTTAGGCGACACCCCTACCGGCAAACTTGATCTCGACAGGATCATCAAATCTATTGGCTTTGTGCAATTGGACACCATCCAGGTTGTTTCAAGGGCGCACCACCATATTCTGTGGAGTCGCAATCAAAACTATCGCGAACCCATGTTGAATCGGCACATGCAAACCCAACGGCTCGTATTCGAACACTTCACCCACGACGCCTCTGTCATTCCAATGGATTTCTACCCCATGTGGCGACGCCAATTTCGGCGTATGAAGAAGATAATTCGTGACCGACAATGGTATCGAAGTATGTCCAATAGCGCGGGACGCAAAGCCATCAAAGAAAGGATCCAAGATGAAGGCCCCCTATCGACACACGCTTTTAACAGCAAGGTGCGCGGCAAAAAGGAAATGTGGTCACGACCACCTCACAAAATGGCGTTGGATTACATGTGGTATACGGGTGAGTTATCCACGGCATACCGTCAGAACTTTACAAAGTTTTATGACCTGACGGAACGGGTTATTCCGGATGAGTATTTGCAATGCGCAGTTCCAGATCAAACACAAGTGGATTGGTTATGCACCGCTGCGCTGGATCGTTTAGCGTTTGGTACCGTCGGCGAAATTCAGCGATTTTGGGACGCTACAGACAGCAACGAAGTGAAGGGGTGGGTGCTGAAGCAATCCTGTGATCTCGTACAGGTAGAGGTAGAGTGTGCAGACGGAACTTGGCGCCAAGCCCTAGCAACACCGGATATTGAAACTCGCTTACAAAAGACACCCATGCCGACCAGTAGGCTACGCATTCTAAACCCGTTTGATCCGGTGATTCGGGATCGCGTACGTTTGTTGCGTTTATTTGGTTTTGAGTACGTCGTTGAAATGTTTGTGCCCGCCGCCAAACGGCGCTGGGGTTACTACGTCTATCCGCTCTTGGAAGGCAATCGGTTTGTTGGTCGCATCGAGATTAAAGGGGATCGTAAAGCTGGCGAACTGAACGTGCTCAATCTTTGGCCGGAACCCAAGGTGAGATGGACGAAGGTGCGAAGTGAGAAACTTAACGCAGAGCTTTATCGGCTGGCGAGGCTGGTTGGCTGTGACACCGTAACCTGGGCGTCGTAGCACGACGACAGGCAATGGCAGTTGAGTTTTATGACGTCCGAATCTAACCCGGCAGTTTTTCTTTCCATCACCTAAGAGTTTCTTGCTGCTCACAGTACTCCGCGATCTGATCAAAGACCAATCGTATCTTTCGACTAGTTCGCAATTCTCGATGGGTGACCAACCACACGGGCACATCGATTGCCAAAAAATCCGGAAGAATGATTTCTAGTTCGGGATTTGATTGCATCAAGTCCACACTCATTACACTCACGCCAAGGCCTTGTCGAATCAACTCCAGAATTACGGGACCATCAAGTGTGTATAACCTAAATTGATCTCGGGTGATTGGCACACCCATGCTATTGAACTGCTGCAGCATCAAAGTTGGATCATCGAAACCTATAAAATCGCAGCCAACCAATTCTGCTGGAGTGTTAGGCCTTCCCACCCGATCAAGGTACTCGCTGGATGCGATCAAGTGCGCAGTTGTTCCACCAACGCGCTTGGCAATCAGGTCACCATGCTCGGGGCGTGTATGTCGAATGGCGATGTCTGCCTCCCGTACCCTTAGATCACTGAATTGATTTGACGCGATGATTTCAATCTCAAGACCCGGTGCGACGTCACGAACAGTTTGGAGAATTTTCGGTAAATGGTAGGTGGCGAAAAGACTGGTGCTTGAAATTGTGACCTGGCCATCAATAGATTGAACGTGCCCAGATGCGGTCAAAGACATTTGGAATGCAGCATCCCCCATGACTCGAACGTGCTCAAGCAACTCCATACCCGCAGATGTGAGTTCCATGGATCGATTGCCTCGCTCAAAAAGCGTCACGTCCAGGGCTTCCTCCAGTGCGGAGACCTGGCGACTGAGTGTGGGTTGTGTAGTCTCCAGGGATCTAGCCTCCGCAGAAAGTGATCCTTCCTCTGCCGTCGCCAAGAAAGCCCGTACATGGTTCCAGTCGAATGATACAGCCTGCCAATTCATAGATTTTTGTATATCTAATATACGTTTTTTGGTGTTTTAGTACGATCTGTGTATATCTATTATGCGCTTCGAAACGACAGGAGCCAAGTTATGAGTTACGCGAGAAAACAGGTCATACCATTCTACGAAGGCCGGATTGGGTCATGGCAGATCAAAATAGATCGCCTATCTTTGGACGTGTCCGAGCTCAGCAAACGATTCGATAGATTGGCTAAAGCATGGCACGCAATGCTGCGAAGACTGGGATACCACGCTGCCTATGAGGATTTATGGGAGCGGCTACTGGGACTTAGCAGTCTTCCGCTGTCTCGATCCCACTCCCCAAACATCCTCGACTGCGGCGCCGGTACTGGGTCATTTTCCGCAGCCTTTGCAAGAGCATGGGCAAGTCCTGTGAAGGTGAGCGGAGTTGATGCGTCGCCAGGCATGCTGTCAGAGGCCGAAACCCTTTACGCCCAACAAGGCATCAAAGCTGATTTGCGATGCGCGGATACTCGTTCTTTGCCTTATCTAGATAACGAGTTTGACCTTGTCATGACAGCCCACGTCTTGGAGCATCTGGTCAATCCCAAGGTTGCATTACGCGAGATGAAGCGCGTTTTGAAACCAGGTGGTTGGCTAGTGGTCGGGGTAACTCGCGACTCTCTGTTGGGACGGTACATTCATTTCAAGTGGCGGACGCATCTGTTCAAGCCAGCACAACTGGCGAAGTGGATAGATTCTGAGGGATTGAATGTGCTAGACGAGGATATACCTCTTCGGGGCCTTTTCGGAAAAACCAGTCTCGTATGTGTGTGTCAAAAACCATTGACCGCGGAGCAGATCGATCATGACAAGTAAAAAACAAGGCCATCGTGGCGCAAGATTTTGGAACTGGATGGCGGACCGATATTCAAGAAAGCCTGTTCCTGACCAACGGGTTTACGAAGCGAAATTAGAGAAATCCAATCGCTTGCTGGATTCAAGTCACGAAGTTCTCGAGATTGGATGTGGCACTGGCACCACTGCTATCCATCATGCGCCAAAGGTTAATAGACTCATTGCCATCGATTATTCGGAGAAAATGATCGAGATAGCTCGGCGAAAGGCCCGAGAGGCGGGTGTCTCTAACGTGGAATTTGAGGTGTCATCTGTCACCGAGTGGCAATGTGATCCCGCAAGATTCGACGTTATCCTCGCCCACAGCATTCTGCACTTGGTGCCCAACTTAAGCTCAACCCTTGCTCAGATAAATCAACTGCTGAAGCCCAATGGCTTACTCATTTCCACCACACCGTGTATTGGTGACTTCTTTCGCGCATTTCGATACATCAACGCGTTGGGTAAAGCCGTTGGCTTGATGCCCCATGTGAGTGTATTCACAGAGGAACAATTAAAACAATGGCTTCACAACGCAGAGTTTGAGATCGAACAACGCTGGTTACCGTCGCCCAAGGCGGGGTTGTTTTTGGTAGCTCGCAAAATTACCCGGAACACCTCAACAGACGATCAAATACGTATTGTCGCCAAATGACTTAGCGAGCCTACGAACGACAGAGGAAAGAAGAGTGTTAAAAACTAATGAATTGGAATGGAAGTTGTTGTTGTCAGGGTTATGGACCTATCTGCTGTTGAATATGCTGTTCAGAGACGTCCACGAGTTCTTTAGAGAGGGCTTTTTGGCCCAGGCCTTAAGAGGAATCGTAAACGGTAACACAGTGACCGAGGAGGCCTTGTTCTTTGGAGGAATCGCATTACAGATTCCGTTAATCATGGTCGTTGTTCCGTTTTTGTTGCCTACCTTAGTTAATCGTTGGGCAAATGCCATCGCCGGCTCGGTCATACTTGTGGGCAAGCTTGCGTTCAACACAAATCCAGACATGGATGATCTGTTATTCGCACTCACTGGATCGCTGGCCATCTTGGCGATCCTCTGGCTGAGTTGGAAAGGTCCTCGGATCACACTACCAACACAAATTGTCTGCAACGGAACCACTCGGAACGTCAAATTCTAACCCTCAAACTATCCGTTCGTAGAAAAATAGTCTCCAACAATGGCGAAGGCTGATCAGGTGGCCACTTCAGAAGGTCGTTTAACTTTCGGAACGAAATAGAGGAGATAGAAAAGCATTCCCCAATAGTTCGCCACAAGCACCGGCATCGCTGGCACGAACGGGTAGTTTCCTTCTGATAGCCCCATAAGCTGCGACATAGAGTTTGACGCAATCGACAACAAAAAAATGATGTTGTACACGAAGAACCCAATGATTGCCCAACGGCTGTAAGCCGGGCGAGAAAAGCCAAGCCGGTTTTCTTGCCGGAAAAAGTACCAAATTAGTACGCCCGAAAATACAGCTTCCAACGCGACACTCACATAAGGCGCCGTCGGGTAGAGAGGGATTCCAACCGGATGTGTATCAGGGCCAAAGACATGGTGCGGATAACCACCAAGATAGTCTGCAGCGATATGAACGATAAACACCACGGCTCCCATCAGCCCTATTTTGATGTTCTTGAAGACGCCGAATCCGACGGCGAAGACCAAGCCGGTCCAAACCACGCTGGGAAGAAGGTCGTGACTGAACATCATGTCAACGCTCAACCCCTGCAAACTGACGTCTAGCATGTTTTCCGGGCGGGTAACCTCTAACCCAATGTAGTGGAACACATGCCACAAAAGATCGGGAAGCTGACTGGCAACCAGATAGTAGAAGAGTGTTCCTTTGCGATGAAGTTTTTGATCTGCAACCAGAGCGGTTGCGAAGTGTCCTGCTAACATACTGCGTTCCGTTTTTTATTCGATGAAAGACGAGAGTCGGTCGTCGCGTCAATCCAGACGCCGACACCGCCCAAAAGCGCAATAACCGCCCACGGGTATGGTGCTGGAGATTGCCACAGTGCGGGATTCCCAAAAGTTGCTAGGGCGACCGCCAGGATCGCAAAAGCCACGCTCATAGTCGTCGCGATGAGTGCGAAGACTCTTCCGAGTGGGTGCCAAACGGCAAGCAGGAATAGCGCGGCCATTGTCAGTGTTGCCACAGTGCCTACATGCCATGAAAAATGGTGTAGCCAAACCACGCCTTCCGGCAGGTCGCTTTTTTTTAGCGGAGTCAGGACACTCGGTGCACCAATAACCTCGTGCGCGATTGCCGCAAGAATGGCTATGGCGGCAGCGATCAAGAACAACACTCCGGGCCGCCTCATTTTCATTTTGGTTTTTCCATACGTGGCAGTCTCGGTTTTGGGAAATGCAATTTCGCAATTATTATGGAACGTTTGTTCCAGAATAGCAAATTGCTGTTAGGTTTCCCATCCAATCTGTAAGCTGGGTCTTTGTTTACCTCGCACCACTACTTTGGGCGAATCAATCTATGCCGCGACCCCGGTCGAAAACTCGAGATGAATTGGTACAGAGCGCGATGTGGGTGTTTTGGGAGAACGGTTTTGAGGGCACATCCGTCGAGGATTTGGTGTCAGCAACGGGCGTAGGCAGGGGTGCAATCTATTCAGATTTCGGTGGAAAGGAGGAGCTCTTTTTCGCCTGCCTTACTGAGTATCTAGAGACCTTTATGGCTGCAGCCATCGAGACCTTGCGGTCAGACGCCGAAGGTCTCGACGCAATCTCCGACTACTTTGACTACTTCATCGGTCTGCACAAGAAACGGGGCATGCCTGGCCCTGGTTGTTTCATAGCCAACACGATGACTGAGCTTGCTCCGCATCTTGTGGAAGCTCGTGAAAAGATCGAAGAGCACATGGAAATGCTGAGGAGAAGTTTCTTGAGATCGATCAAACAGGCCGCCAAAAAACAAAATTCCAAAAAAGGGGACAAAGAACTCAACGAATTGGCGCGACTAACCGTCATCTCAACCCAGGGCCTTTGGTCATACGCAAGGGGTACTTCAGACCTGACGGCCCTGGAGAGCTTTAAGCGAAGCTTTCTGACAATGTTAGAGGCAACCCTGGGAAGGTGAACCTTCGCGGCGCTAAACAAAGTTCCGTAAGTTTCTTGAGAAATGTTTATCGCATTCTATCTCTATACTTTGTTCCTAAAATAGAAGGGTGCTTGACCCGTCCAGCGACGAAAGGCCCGCGAAAAGCTGTTTGGGTCCCGGTAGGCGAGCAAGGATGCAATCTCGTTGATGTGCAGCGAACTCTTGGTCAGATATCGAATCGCCAGTTCCTTGCGCGTCTCATCCAAAACAATCTGAAATGAAGAACCCTCGCGACGCAGTCCGCGCTGGAGCGTACTGCGACTCATGGCCAGCGAAGAGCAAACATCCTCTGCGCTAAAACGCCCCATGGGAAAAAGCTCGATGAGTGTCGTTCGTACTTGAAACGCAATTGAAGTCGATGTCCGCTGTTGTGCAAGTTGACGTTTTAGGTCCTGTTCGAAATCCGCCCACAAACGAGCATTTTCGGAAATGAAAGGTCGCTTCGCGTCGGTCATAGAATATGCAAGTGCGCTGAATTCACCTTTCACGGGCATCACGCCAAGGTGTCCTGCAATGTCGTGACGTTCTTTTTTCGACGCTCGCAGAGTTGCCTCCACCGGGCTGATCGGGTGAGCCGTCGCTAGCCTTGCGGCTTCGACGAAGTAGACAATATGCAGGGCACCCAGACTTGAGGGCACTTCAAGTGTGGCGTCGACACAATGATATTCGACCCGTAGTAAATCGTTTTCGCGGAACACCCGCATTTGTGTGGGCCCAAGTAAGGTCTTATAGAGTGACAGGCGTTGCAGGCCTGTTTCAAGATCGGGGGCACAGGACAGTGCGAAAAACTCCGGGATCACGGGACCCCGTGCAATCGTGATACCTAGATAAGTGATGTAGTCTGGGCGGTCAGTTAGAGCTTCCATTGTATTCCATGCATCGAAATACTGTTTCGCAGTTACACGAAGGTGGCCGTGTGACTGTGCAAGCTCTGCCAGTCCTGCCTTGGTTAGCATGTCATGTGGTTCGATACCGAGGATTCTGCAACAAACGTCCGTCCCCATCGACAACGAATACTTTTGTTCGTCACTCACTACGTTGGTTCCTGCGCGTGGTTTATGCATCAATGCCACGCTTAAAGGGCGTTGAACAGGTTCTGCAGCACGATTGACCGCAAATGCTGTTGTCTGACCGAATCTGCATATTGTGCGGCTTTCCGGCCGTGACTACCATTTTCGTGAAACTTGTGCAGGGCCATTCTCAATCTGACTTTAGGTTTTCGTATGCAATTAACCATCAATGGGACCACCCACGATCTGGACGTCGAGGACGACATGCCTCTGTTGTGGGTACTACGGGACGAATTGGGTATCACCGAACCAAAGTATGGCTGCGGAATTGCACAGTGTGGCGCATGCACGGTGCACATCGGTGGCACCGCGGTCCGGTCTTGCCAAATTGCGGCGGGAAATGTCTGGGGCGATGTAACAACCATCTCAACCCTTGGCACCCCGGACAATCTGCATCCCCTGCAGGCTGCATGGATCGAACACCAGGTTGCCCAATGCGGCTACTGCCAATCAGGGCAGATCATGCAGGCGGCAGATTTGCTCAATAGAAACCCGAACCCCAGCGATGAGGACATCGACACGGCCATGTCAGCAAACCTCTGTCGTTGTGGTACGTATCCGAGAATTCGTGCCGCCGTGAAGTCTGCCGCCGCGGCATTGCGGGGTGAGGAATGAAAAAGCCGAAGAAGAAAATCAGTCGGCGTAAGTTCCTGATCGGATCCGCTGCCGTCGTGGGTGGCGTCGCTTTTGGCGTCTACTTCATCACCAAAACACCCGAGAATCCCCTGCTCAAAGACCTGAAACCGGGCGAGGCCGCTATTACTCCGTTCGTAAAAATAACCGCAACAGGTATTACGTTCATCGTGCCTCGCGCGGATGTGGGTCAAGGCATTGCGTCAACACAAGCACATCTAATCGCCGAAGAACTGGACATTGACCCGAGCACAGTGACCCTCGATCCCGGGCAACCGCATCCTTCCTACGTCAACGCAAAAATTTCCTCAAACAGTTTGCCCTTTCAGCCTTTGGATGAAGGCTTTGTGCCTCAGACTGTGCGTGGCCTGATGGAAACAGTCGCACGCCTGTCTGGTGCTCAGTTTACCGGTGGCTCGTCGTCTGTAGCCGATTTGCATGAAAAACTGCGGCATGCAGGTGCGGCTGCTCGGGAAACGTTGAAGTCAGCTGCAGCTATCCGGTTTGCCGTTTCTAGTGCTGATCTAAAAACCGAAAATGGCGCAGTCGTCTTACCGGATGGTAGACGTGTCGCGTATACAGAACTGGCGGCAGATGCAGCGCTGATAGAACCGGTGACAGATGTTGAACTTCGTCCGGCAAAACAGTGGCGTAAGCTTGGCAAATCCTTTCAACGCACAGACATCGTCGCCAAATCCACCGGTACCCAGGACTACGGAATAGATGTCAGGCTGCCTGGCATGTTGCACGCGGTGGTTCGTGCAAATCCAGGTCGTGGTGCCGGAGTTCGGCGTTACGATGACGCTGATGCACGTAGCATGCGGGGCGTCCACCTCGTCGTCGAGGTCACCGAGGGTCTTGCTGTGATCGCAAACAATACTTGGCGAGCAATGCAGGCCGCCGCTGCCCTCGATGTTGATTGGTTGACACCGGACTACCCCGCTACAAGTCAAGAAATGTGGCGCGTCTTGGAGAGCGCCCACGTCGAAGACAATATCAACAGTCGATTGCGTGACGACGGCGATGTGGAAAAGGCTCTCGAAGACGGAGATGTCATTACTGCAGAATACCGCGTACCGTTTCTCGCTCACGCGGCACTCGAACCACTGAGTGCAACTGTGCTGGTTGAGTCGGATAGCGTTACCGTTTGGACGGCGACGCAAGTACCTTCCGCAATTCGTGACGCGGCATCGACAATGGTCGGTGTTGAGAAAGATCGCGTCACACTGAATGTGTTGCCGGCGGGCGGGAGCTTTGGTCGTCGACTTGACTATGACTATGTGGTTCAGGCCATCGAAATCGCCAAGAAGGTGCCGGGCACCCCGGTAAAGACGACGTGGAGTCGCGAAGAGGACATGACTCGCGACTTTCCACGGCCCTTGCATATGGCGCGTGCTCGCGGCGCTGTGGCCGACGGTCGAGTTGTCGCCTATGACATCGATACCATTAGTCCGTCACTTTCAGCCAGCTGGTTCGCTCGCGTTTTTATTGTTCCGCCCGGTCCCGACACACTTCTGGTATGGGGCGCATACGATCAACCCTACGAGATTCCTCATTATCGCGTCACAGGCTACAGAGCCCCGGAGCTCGTTCCCATTGGTTCATGGCGGTCACCGGGGGCTTGCTCCAATAGTTTTTTCCATGAGAGTTTCCTGTCTGAACTGATTGCCTCCGCTGGTGCTGATCCCCTGGAAGAACGACTGCGTCTTGTCAGTGATCCGGTTTCCCGGGGGGTTCTTGAAGCTGTCGGTGAGATGTGCAACTGGACCGGACCCGATATCGGACCGGGTCGGGGCCGAGGAATCGCATTCGCACACTCCCATCACGTGCCTGTAGCTGAGGTGGTGGACGTGACGTTAACTGAGCAAGGCATTCGCATTGACGACGTTTGGATAGCCGCAGACTGCGGTACCGTTTTCGACCCGGTAAACGCTGAAGCCCAACTGACAGGAGCGGCAATTTGGGGACTCGGCCACGCGATGAACTGCGAGTTAACCTACGAAAACCACGCGCCGGTACAAACGAACTTTCATGCCTTCCAAGGCATGCGGCTATACCAAACACCGAAGTTCCATACGAAATTGTTAGAAAAAGCACCTCATGTAGCGGGTCTTGGCGAACCGTCAACCGCACCGGCCGCACCGGCACTGGCTGACGCAATCTTCGCAAGCACCGGACAGCGGCTGCGTCAAATGCCCTTCGACCGGTTCGTGGATTTCAAATGAGTCGACTTTCCCCTTTACTTGTACTCATCGTCGCCCTGCCATTTGTTGGCGATACCGCCATAGCAGACGACTCCAGCAAGGTGTTGCTGGACGTGTCATTACTCCCGGAGCCCGGGACAGTCAGTAATGAAGAAGGGCTGGTCGCCTGGAACCGAATACATGACGTGTTCACGCACCCACGATGTCTCAATTGTCATGTCGGCAACGACGGCGTACCGCTGTGGACCACTGGCAGCTCCTCCGAAAGCACTCAAGCCCATGGCATGTGGATCAAGGGTGGGAACAGCCGAATGGGTGCGGAGACAATGCTCTGCAATTCATGCCATCAAACATCGGCGCAACGGAATACGAAAGCTCACGCTGCACCTCATACCGGGATGATCTGGCGTCTTGCGCCTACCGAGTTCCAGTGGACCGATCAGAGTAGTGCTCAAATCTGCGAACAGGTGCGAGACCCCGAGAGAAACGGCGGCCGGGATGAAGAAGGCCTCATCGAACACATTCTCCATGACGCGAGTGTTTTTGGCTTTATCAGCTGGGGATTCGACCCAGGACCCGGCAGATCTCGGCCGCCAGGCAGTTTGCAATCGCATCTAGAAGACATGGCGACGTGGACATCAGCAGGAATGCCGTGTCCGGATCTTTGAGAACTCGAGTACATTAATGAATCACTAGGACCACACTGAAGAGAACAGTGGCTATTGCCGCAGCACCTGTACGCAATGTGTTCAGTTTGGTCCAACGGTTGAGGTAGTGCGCCCACACCTGTGATGCTTCGGCGGTATCTGGTTTTACAGCCGCCAACTTATCGTTCAACGGCACGTTACCCAAAACAGTAACGAACCAAGTTCCTGCAATGTACGCCACCGCTCCAGCAAGCAGATAGGGCGAACGCGCTAATTCCCATCCAGTGATAGCGACGACAACAAGCACCAAGGAAACTATTGCTGTGCCCATGAACGCACCGAGAAACCACGGGTTCAGTACTGTCACATTAATAGACTGCATCACCGAAACACCTTCGGATGAAGGCACCCGTTCGAGTGCCTTCATGACGAAGTTGGAAAAGGCGAAGAATATGCCGCCGATGAGTGCGCTACCCAGAATGGCAGCGATGATAGCCACCGTCACCAAAGTGCTCACGCCGCCACCTCCCCGGTTTGCCACACACCCCGTGCTGCAATCCGTCGAGCAAATACAGAAAAGTCTGCAGGCTCTCGACCCAATGCGCGCTTGACGCCGTCACCAAGATACGCGTTTCGACCATCTAGCACAGTGTCGAATAAGTAGTTCAACAACCAGGCAATGTCTTCCGGAATACCCGACTCGGCCACGCCTTGGGCAAAAGCTTCGGCGGGAATCTGGACGAATTCCACGCCGCGTTGGGAGACTTCGGAGATCTCAGTTGCCAACTCGGAGAATGTCAGAAGTCTAGGACCGGTTACTTCATAGATTTCGTAAGCATGACCAACCTCTGTCAAAGCGGCCACCGCCACGTCCGCAATATCATTCACGTCAATGAATGGCTCCGGAACATCCGCTGCCGGCAGCGCGATAGTGCCGCCAAGAACCATATTGAGAAACTCACCTTCCGAAAAGTTCTGCATAAACCAGCTGGATCGAACAACCGTCCATTCCACATCGGCTTCCTGCACAATTTTCTCGCAGGCCTGAGCCTCTTCTTCACCCCGTCCGGACAATAACACCAGGCGGGTGACGCCTTTCTCGACGGCTTTGTCGACGAACTGTTGAATCGAAGCCGTTGCACCTGGTATGGCCAAGTCGGGGGAGTAAGAGATGTAAACCGCGGTTACGCCATCAAGAATGGCATCCCATTGGTCTGGTTCGTTCCAGTCGAATGAGGGATCCGTGGACCTTGAGCCAACCCGAGTGGGCACGCCTCGGGACTTCAGTCGCTGCACAATTCGCCGACCCGTCTTACCCGATCCACCCAATACCAAGGTGACACCGTCAGTTTCTTGCTTTGTTTCAGTTTGGTTGTTCATGATTGCCTCCTGTCTGTAGTGGGATAGACTACGAGGCGACAGCACAACAGCCCATGCTCGAGGTAATCAATTGCATACGTGTTCGTCTAAAATGGTGACATGGACACCCTAGGTGGATTATTAGATGCGCCCCGAGCCCGGGGTGCCTTTGCGTTACGATGCGTGATGAGTTCACCCTGGTCGCTTCGCATTCTTGCGGAATCACCGCTGACCGTGATTGCAGGTGTGGCTGGAGACGTATGGGTAACCCCAGATAACGGTGAGGCAATCTTCGTTGGTCCAGGTGACATTGCCATTACTCGGGGGCCAGATCATTACAGCGTTTCCGAATCGCCAGAAGCGCCACCCAACATTTTCATCCACCCGGGCCAAGACTGCCGCGATGCAGATGGAGAGTCACTGCTGGAACAACTGACCCACGGTGTTCGCACCTGGGGCACGGATCCAACAGGTCCTACGGTATTTCTTGTTGGCGCTTACGAACACTTGAGTGACATCAGTGATCGTTTGCTTAATGCTTTACCCCCCGTGATTTCGTTATCACGCAGTGAGTGGGATTCTCCACTGGTGCCACTGTTGTGCGAGGAGGTAATCAAAGACGAACCCGGACAAGCAGCCGTGTTAGATCGATTGATCGATCTGCTAGTTACGGCAGTCCTCAAAGTGTGGTTCGCCCAGCAGGAATCCCAATCCCCAGAATGGTGGCGACATCAAGCAGACAGAGTGGTTGAACAAACATTGCGCGCAATGCATGACGACCCCGCGCGCAACTGGACCTTAGCATCACTAGCATCAGAAGCCGGCACATCCCGAGCGTCATTGGCACGTCGATTTAACGATATCGTCGGCGAACCACCTATGACGTTCTTAAAGAATTGGCGTATGGCCTTGGCTGCCGATTTACTTTGTCAGCCTAATGAGTCGGTTTCGACAGTTGCTCACAAGGTTGGGTATGCAACACCCTATGCGTTCAGTGCCGCTTTCAAACGGGTGCGGGGGCTAAGCCCGCAGGAGCATCGATTGAGCGCGCAGTCTGCGGAAGAGACATTTCACGGCACAACGGGTCAGTAAACCCAATTCGGAAACAAGATCTTCAGGCAAAAATTTCTATCGGCTAGATGTCACTTACGCCTAAGAACCAGTAGCCAGACAATCAGGATGGTGACAAGCACCAAAAACACCGGCATGAACCAACTGATGGCTGTCTCCCAAACGATGGGCCAATGTGTGCCGGTGTCATCGTGAAAAATGCCCGCTGGGTTTTTCCACCAGTCCGCGAACGTCGCAAGAACAGCGACAGCGAATGCAACGCCAATCGATACAAGAAAAATCGCCTTCCAGCTTAGGCCTCTCATCTCGCAAGGTATCTCACTATGGTCGCCAGAACACCTCGGGCCGTGGCGTCCCAACCAAAGACTGAAGATACGCGTGAAGACTATCCAACTCGGAGTCGCTTAATGAGGGAAATCGATCTGGGCCAACCAGAGCCATAAGGCCCAACCGACGGCCACCCGGCGCGGAGCCGCTCTCGATCAAAGTCTCGAATTGTTCTCGATCATAGGCCGCAACAACGGCCAAGTCCGGGGTTGCTGGTGCACCGTCCAAAGCGTTGTAGTAACTTTCCCCGCGAAGGTCTAACCCATGACATTCATTACACATAGTCATGGCAAGATATTCTCCCTCCGCCAAGACTGGTTGTTCCACAGGATCCAATCGCAATGGTGGGACCATCTCTACCCAATCCGCCATAGACAACTCTTCACCTCTCGCGATGTCCCAGCGAACGTCCCAACCCAGTGCAGGTCTGGGCAAATCGACCTCGACAATCGGAGCCGCTCGGAGAAACGCAATCAATGCGGCAAGATCATCATCTCTCAGTCTGGCAAAGTTATAGGATGGCATAGACATCAACTCTCGCCCATCCGCGCCAATGCCCTGTCTTATGGCGGCTTCGATTGTTTGCGGGTCATGCTCTCGCGCGTACTTGGCAAGGTTTGGTGCTACGGCTCGCTTTGGAAAGTCCCATTGCTCGCCGAAATCGACGCCTTGCAATTGCTGACCGTGACAACCGAAACAGCCCCGGGTTCTCGCAATGTGACGTCCGTGCTTAATACTCGCAGAATCTGTGGGAATTTTAGTAGCGAATTGGTGACTGGCCACTCGATTGTGTAACTCGAGCTCACTTAAGGTGTACACACCTCCAAAACCCAATGTTAGCGCCGTTGCCGCTACGCCAGCTGTTAATAGCAACAGCTTTCGCATCCAACACTCCTATGCAGAAAGGCTAGAGCGCCCTGCCTTGAGCGAACTTGGATTAACATCAACCTCAGTTAACCGGTGGTGCGTATTTGGTCAGATTAATCCCGTCGACAGCGTCGATGTACTCCTGGACGTCAGGTGTTCTACCCAGTATTGTCGATAACACAACAACTGGCGTTGATGCCAAAAGCGATTCACCTTTTTTTTCTTCAGAATCTTCAACCACCCGACCTTGAAAAAGTCGTGTGGATGTTGCCATCACCGTATCACCCTTTTCCGCCTTTTCTTGGTTACCCATGCAGAGATTACAGCCCGGTCTCTCAAGATACATCATGTTTTCATACTTGAGCCGGGCCGAACTTTTAGGGGAGTCATCATTAAACTCAAAACCTGAGTACTTTTTGAGGACTTCCCAATCCCCCTCCTCTTTGAGTTCATCAACGATATTATAGGTGGGTGGCGCCACAACCAAGGGCGCATTGAATTCAATTTTCCCATCCTGTTTTTCCAAGTTTTGAAGCATCTGGGAAATAATTTTCATGTCACCCTTGTGCACCATACATGAGCCCACAAAACCAAGGTCGACTTTTTTTGTTCCCTGATAGTAAGAAATTGGTCGAATGGTATCGTGGGTGTATCTTTTTGATACATCGTCGTTGTGAACGTCAGGATCAGCAATCATGGGCTCATTAATTTGATCCAAATCAACAACAAACTCTGCTGAATATTTTGCGTCATCGTCCGGAGTCAGTGCCGGTTTTTCTCCAGATCGAATCTCTATGATTCTGGTCTCCGCTTTATCTACTAAACCCTGAAGCACCTGCTTGTGGTTGTCCATTCCTTTGTCGATCATAATCTGGATGCGGCTTTTGGCGATTTCCAGAGACTGAATCAACGTTTGGTCCTCTGAAATACAAATAGACGCTTTGGCCTTCATTTCAGCGGTCCAATCAGTAAATGTAAAGGCTTGGTCGGCAAGCAAGGTTCCAATATGAACTTCGATGATTTTTCCCTGGAACACGTTGTCGCCAAACTGCTGTAGCATTTGCGCCTGAGTCGCGTGCACCACGTCCCTAAAGTCCATGTGGTCCTTAAGTGTTCCTTTGAAAGTGACCTTTACCGACTCAGGAATTGGCATTGTGGCCTCACCCGTGGCAAGGGCCAGGGCAACTGTCCCGGAGTCTGCACCAAACGCAACGCCCTTCGACATACGAGTATGAGAATCGCCGCCAATAATCACCGCCCAATCGTCAACGGTTACATCATTTAAGACTTTATGAATCACATCTGTCATAGGATGATAGTTATCGTTGGGATCCCTGGCCGTAATAAGGCCAAATCTATTCATAAAGCTCATCAGTTTTGGAATGTTCTTTTGAGCCTTCAAGTCCCAAACGGACGCGGTATGACAACCGGATTGATAGGCACCATCAAGGGTGGGGGAAATGACGGTTGCCGCCATCATTTCTAACTCTTGA
>JBCCFQ010000005.1:0-22007 GCA_039029655.1 Pseudomonadota bacterium
AAGATCGAAAAGAGCCACGCCGGTGCGAAGAAGAGTTGAAGGATCTAGCGAACCGCAGCTCGCATCAACTCGAAAAGCTGTCCCAAACTGGAAGCCGCCTCAAGGGACATCACCTCGTCATGTACGGCCTTGGCACCATCTCGGCAACCATAGCTGGACAAGCCGCTCCCCAAACCCTAGGTAATTTCCAACTAGTGGATTTCGTCAATCCTTCCGGACTGCAACCGAGGGGAGAAAACCTTTTGCTTGAAACCGCAGCCAGCGGAACGCCAAATTCAGGGACACCCGGTAACAACGGGTTGGGTTTGCTTGCACAAGGTTCGTTGGAGTCTTCCAATGTCAATGTTGTGGAAGAGTTAGTGAACATGATCGAGACTCAGCGTGCTTATGAGATGAACTCAAAGGCCATACAGACCAACGATCAAATGCTCCAGTATGTCAACAATAACTTATAGGGCATCATTGATATGAAACGATTGAGTTGTATTTTCTTAATCCTCCTTGTTTCCGGTTGTATGTACCTACCGAAAGCGCCTGACGAGAGTTTTCATCCCGCGATGCCGGTGGTAAAAACCCCCAAGGGAACCAATGCTGGTGCCATATACCAGGCTGGATACGATGTTCCATTCTTGACCGACATCAAAGCCCGTAACGTGGGAGACCTGGTAACTATTCAGTTGGTAGAGCAAACCAATGCCAGTAAGTCTTCTAGCACATCTACCAGTAAAGAGACCGACATAGAGAATACCGCGCCTACCGTGCTGGGAAGAGCTGTCACCGACGATGGTATACCCATACTCAATCAAACCATTAATGGTGCACACGAGTTTTCCGGGGCCGCAGACAGTAGCCAAAGCAACAGTCTAACGGGCAGTGTTACCGTGACAGTGGTGGAACGTTTAAGTAACGGCAACCTGCTTGTTCGAGGTGAGAAGTGGGTAGGTATTAATCAGGGCAGAGAATTTGTTCAGCTCTCCGGGATTATCCGCTCCACCGATATCAACCCAGATAACACTATTACATCTGACAAGGTTGCCAATGCTCGCATTAATTACGGTGGCAGGGGGAATTTGAATGATGCGAACAAAATGGGACTACTAGCGCGTTTCTTCAATTCTCCATGGATGCCTTTCTAATGAAAAGATCAGTTGTCGCTTTTCTTGTCTGCTTGTTAGCCACTGTTCAGGTTTATGGGGCACGTATCAAGGATCTTGCCCAAGTTGACGGTGTCCGGACCAACCAACTAGTTGGTTTCGGTCTCGTGGTTGGCCTAAATAGTACCGGCGACCAGACCTCCCAAGCACCATTCACCGTGCAGTCTCTAAGGAACCTCCTCAACCAGCTAGGTGTCACGGTACCGCCCAACGTCAACCCTCAGCTTAGAAATGTTGCCGCAGTGTCCGTACATGCGGAGCTGCCTCCTTTTGCCAAGCCGGGTCAAACTATCGATGTCACCATCTCGTCTATTGCAAATGCCCAAAGCTTGCGAGGGGGAAGCTTGCTAATGACTCAATTAAAGGGGGCCGATGGCAACGTTTACGGTATTGCTCAGGGTAACGTTATTGTTAGTGGATTGGCAGCGGGTGGCGAAGATGGTTCTAGCATTACCGTAAACATTCCCAGCGCCGGACGCATTCCCAATGGTGCAACGGTGGAGCGTGGTGTTCCAACGTCCTTTAATAGCGGGGGCACCATCACTCTAAACTTGCACCAACAAGATTTTACGACGGTGGCAAGACTGTGCGAGTTAATTAATCAAAAACTTGGAACGGGTACCGCGTGGCCCGTCGATGGTGGGTCGGTACAAGTATTGGCACCTCAAGATCCGTCCCAACGAATTGCCTTTGTATCAACCTTAGAAAATCTCGAACTCCAACCAGGATTGGCGCCAGCCAAAGTGATCGTGAATTCGCGTACCGGCACTGTTGTTATTGGTTCAACGGTTCGGGTTGCGCCGGCGGCGGTGTCCCACGGATCGCTGGTAGTAACTATTTCGGAGGATCCAGCGGTGAGTCAGCCAGAAGCCTTTAGTCAGGGTGACACTGTGGTTGTGCCGGATACACAGATAGAGGTAACCGAAGACGCCAGTCGAATGTTTTTATTCGATCCGGGGGTGACTCTGGACGAATTGGTTAGGGCGGTGAATCAAGTGGGAGCAGCGCCAGGTGACTTGGTGGCTATTCTTGAAGCTTTACAACAAGCGGGTGCGTTGGAAGCACAGCTCATAGTGATTTGAGATCTCATGTCTTCTGCCGCATATGTTGATTTTAACTCCCTAACTCACCTTCGGACCCAGGCGGAGCATTCCCCTAGATCGTCACTCAAAGAGGTCGCACGTCAATTCGAATCTTTGTTCGCACACATGTTGCTCAAAAATGTGCGTTCGGCAAGTTTGGGCGATACGCTATTTGACAGCAAGCAAAGCAAATTTTTTCGGGATATGTATGACCAGCAAATGTCCATGGAGTTAACCAAGGGCCGGGGTTTGGGTTTGGCGGACACATTGGTCAAACAGCTGGAGCAGTACGTGCCACCAGATCAAACCAAGATTGGTTCTGCTTCTATCTCTGAGTCAAAAAAGAGCTTTCTAAATCAACTATTGCCAATGGCGAAACGGGCAGCCGCGAAACTCGGCGTCTCTGAGCAAGGCATATTGGCGCAAGCGGCTTTGGAAACTGGTTGGGGAAAACGGGTGTTTGAAGTTCGACCGGGAATCTCAAGTCACAATGTTTTTGGCATTAAGGCAGATCCATCATGGAAGGGAGATAAGCTCGCCGTTAAGACGCTGGAAGTTGTGGATGGTAATCCGCACCAAGTCTTTGCCCCGTTTAGAGTCTACTCTACGTTGGAGAACGCGTTTCAAGACTATGTGTTGTTTTTGACAAAAAACCCAAGGTACAACGATGTTCTCGGTGAAAAAGATCCGGCTGCGTTTGCAGAAAAGATTCAAAACGCAGGGTACGCCACTGATCCAGACTACAGTCGTAAGCTGATCTCAATATTAAATAGCGCTGACTTCAAAGGTTTATTAAAGGATTTCTAACATCGGTCGAAGTACTTCGATTGAGGACGATTATTTATGCCAGACTTCTTAAATACGGCCCTAACCGGCCTTCTGACATTCCAGCGTTCTTTGGCGGTTACCAGTCATAACATCGCTAATGTAAACACGCCGGGCTATTCTCGCCAACGACCAGACCTAGCCGCGTTACCCGCCCAGAGGACAGGGCAGGGTTTCATCGGTCAAGGCGTCGAGATTAATCAAATAAGCCGGGTTTCTGATGGCTTCCTCAATACACAGCTACAAGTCAGCTTGTCGGAGCAAAACCGGCTAGAAGCTTTCGAATCCCTCGCCAGTCGGATCGACAATCTTCTGGCGGATGACAGTATTGGTTTGAATAGTGCGACCCGGGAGTTTTTCGCCGGACTTCAAGCCTTGGCGGACAATCCGTCTTCTGCCAACGCTCGTCAGGTAGTTCTGAGCCAGGCGGATGTGTTGGTTAACCGTTTTTCAACACTTCAATCTCGACTGAATGGAGCTCAGGACGAAGTACAAGGACGTTTGCAAGGTGCGGTGGATGATGTAAATGCTTTGGCAGTCAGTATTGCTGATTTGAATCAAAGCATTGTTGAGTCCACCAGTGCGGCTGGTGGTCAGCCGCCCAATGACTTATTGGATCAGCGAGATGCTTTGATCAATCAGTTATCAGAACTAGTGTCTGTCCGCACAGTGATCCAGTCCGATGGGTCTATGAATGTTTTTATTGGTAGTGGTCAACCACTTGTTGCCGGATTGCAGTTCAATCAGCTCAGCCTTTCAGACGGGGAGTTTGGCCAAGGCTTTCCGGAAATTCGGTTGGGTGGAGCATTGGGTGGTGGTTTGGTTACACCCAGTGTGTCAGGAGGCCTCATTGGCGGCTTACTGGATTTCCAAAGAGAATTGCTGTTGCCTGCTCAGAACACATTGGGGCAAACAGCGGTTGCACTCGCCTTGGAATTTAATGACCAGCATAGACTGGGAGTGGACCTACAAGGTGCGTTAGGAGGAGACTTTTTCGCACTCGACCCACCCCTGGTTGCAAACAGCTTTAACAATACGGGTTCTGCAACGGTCACCGCGAGCTACGGCAATGCCGCGGATTTGGTCGCGGCAGACTATGTTCTGAGTTTTGATGGGGCAAATTATTCTTTGACCCGGACTGATACGGGGGCACCCGTGGCGTTTACGGGCACCGGCACGGCGGCCGATCCTATCATTGCCAACGGAATTAGCATCGAAGTCGGTGCCGGTATTGCGGCGGGCGATCGTTTCTTAGTGCGTCCTACTCAGAATGCAGCGGCTGCCATAGAACGAGTCATAAACGACACCAATCGTGTCGCGGCGGCGGCTCCAGTCACCACCAGTATTCGTAGTATCAACCTCGGCAATGCCACCATCGAGTTCGAGGAAGTCTTGGATATCAATGATTCCAACCTCTTAACTACAACCACCATCGACTTCATTACTGATACCACTTATTCCATCAATGGTGCAGGTAGTTTTGCTTACACGTCAGGGGCACCCATTGATGTTAACGGCGTACGGGTGAGTGTTTCTGGCACGCCGGTGGCGGGTGATCAGTTCTTGGTCCAGCCCAACAGTGCGGGTGTTGGGGACAATAGAAATGCCTTGTTTCTAGCGGAGGTGACCAGCCGGCCGACGTTAAACGGAGGTTCACTGAGTATCGAAGAGGGGTATGGTCAATTGGTCACCCGTGTTGGCACTCTGACGCGACAAACCCAGGTTAACCTGGAAGCCCAATCTGCTATTACTAATCAAGCGGAGCAGGCGCAATTGGCGGTATCTGGTGTAAACCTGGACGAGGAGGCCGCGAACCTTGTGCGTTATCAACAAGCCTATCAGGCGGCCGCGCAACTCATATCCGTAGCCGATACGCTGTTTCAAACGATCTTGAGCTCAGTCAGGAGCTAACCATGCGAATATCCACCCTGTCGTTACAGCAGCAGGCCGTGACAGCGATACTTGATCAACAAAGGCAGTTGGCTCGGACCCAGCTTCAAGTAGCCACAGGGGAAAGAATATTGTCTCCTTCTGACGATCCCATTGGAACTAGCCGTGCTTTGAATCTAGAACAGCTTGCGTCCCAATTGGAACAGTACGAAGTAAACAATAACCTGCTGGTGAATCGTTTGAGCCTGTCTGAGAGCACGTTAACTCAAGTGACCAATGTGCTGCAGCGTGTTCGTGAGTTGGCCATTCAGGCAAACAACGACACCCAGAGTGCTGAAGGTCGGCGACTTATTGCCGCAGAAGTGCGTGAGCTGGGTGACGAACTTCTTTCATTGGCCAATGCACAGAATGGACAGGGGGAGTACCTTTATTCCGGTTTTAGAACCAGCACCCAAGCTTTTCGACGAACTGATGCGGGCGTGATTTATAATGGTGACCAAGGGCAAAGATTGTTGCAGATTGGTTCCGATCGAACCGTTGCCGATGGCAACCCTGGCACGGCCATTTTCCAATTTGTCCCGTCGGGTAATGGGCGATTCACAACAACGGCCGCTGCAGGTAACACTGGTACGGGAATCATTGCTACAGGCAGCGTGGTAGATACGGCCCTGTTTACACCGGACAACTACGTGATCAACTTTCTTACCGCTACTGACTACGAAGTGGTGGATTCTGGTGGTGCGACGGTGAGCACTGGTACATACGTTGACGGGAACACCATTGAATTTCTAGGCACCCAAGTCAATATTTCCGGTGCTCCGGATCCGGGTGACTCTTTTGGTGTAAATCCCAGTGTCAATACACCTTTGTTTAGCACCATCGATAACTTGGCCGCTAATTTAGAACAGTACTCAGACAGTCCGGCTGGACGAGCGATTTTTCACAGCGGCCTTAACGCTTCTATCGACAACTTGGACCAAGGTATAGGCGTTGTTCTCAACGTGAGAACCGACCTCGGTTCGCGCCTGACTTCCGCAGAAACCCAGGAATCTCTAAACAGTCAGCTATCCATAGACCTGCAGGCGACAATTTCCGAAATACGTGATTTAGACTACGCAGAGGCGGTAAGTCGACTAAATATTCAATTGACCGGTCTTCAGGCAGCCCAGCAAGCATTTGCTCGGGTCCAAAACCTGTCCCTGTTCAATTTCTTGCGCTAATTTACGTGCAATAAGTGATTGAATATAATGGGTAAAAAAAGTCCTAAAGTAATTTCCAAACAGCCCGATACAAATCCTAGCTGTCATTTTCACGATTTCGTGACACTGACACGATTTATATCTGCGGGCCAATGTTGGCCTTAAGCTTAACTAATTAAGGGAGAGTTCAACATGACTCTTGGAATTAACACCAACGTACTTTCGCTGAATGCGCAACGGAACGTTAGCAACTCTCAAAACGAGTTAGCGACTGCGTTACAGCGATTGTCAACTGGCTTGCGAATTAACAGTGCGAAGGACGACGCTGCTGGATTGGCGATTGCCGAACGTTTCACCACGCAGATACGTGGCCTCAACCAAGCGGTGAGGAATGCTAATGACGGCATATCGTTGGCGCAGACTGCGGAAAGCGCCTTGGCAGAGCTGACAAACAACTTGCAACGAATTCGTGAACTGGCCGTTCAGTCAGCCAATGCCACGAATTCATCGTCGGACCGAGCTGCACTTGATGCAGAAGTTCAACAACGTTTAGCGGAAATCGACCGAATTGCATCTCAAACTTCATTCAATGGACAAAAAGTCCTTGATGGTACGTTTGGAAGCGCGGTGTTTCAGGTTGGCGCGAATGTGGGTGAAACCATTAGCGTAAACTTTGCTACGAGTGTTCGTGGTAACCAAATTGGTCAGATCGCTTCGCAAACCGCGGCTAACGCCGTTGATACTAACCCCATTGCTGGTGGTGGTGACTTAACCATCGCTGTGGGAACGGCAGCAGCAGTTACTATTCAAGGTTCTGCTCAGTTTGCTGCTACCGGTACCGCTGCTGAAGTAGCTGGTCGTACTCAAGACAGTGCCTTTGCGAAAGTTGAAGCAATCAATGCCTCTGGTGTGTCTGGCTTGACGGCGACTGCTGAGTCCTCCGGTGGAAGTGCTTTCACGACCACGAATACGACCGGTACTTACGATTTGACCATCAACGGCACCGTGATTTATTCAGCACAGGCGTTGACTGGGGCTGCTCTTACAGGCGGTGATGTTGCTGCTCAAATTAACTTGTTCTCCAGTCAAACTGGGGTAACCGCGCAATTTGATGGTACAGATTTGAATCTAAGCACTACGGATGGTCGAAACATTGACGTTACGCAAAACTTGGCGGGTGGTGCCACCGGCGGTATAGCAGTCGGTGTGGGTGAACTGGTTTCTGCCAACAACACCCTAACCACCACCAGTGGTACCATTTCCTTGTCTGCTTCTGAGAACATCACTCTCGGCGGTACAGGATCACCCACTGCGTTGTTAGGTTTTGCTGCCAACACCATTACCAAAGATGCTGTCACCTTGAGCCAAATTGATGTTTCCACGGTCTTAACTGCAAACGATGCCATCAACCGAGTTGATGCAGCGCTAACATCGGTTAGCAGTTTGCGAAGTGACTTTGGTGCGGTTCAAAACCGATTTGAATCTACCATCATTAACTTGCAGACCGTTTCCGAAAATCTATCGGCTTCTCGAGGCCGGATTCAAGACGCTGACTTTGCAGCAGAAACAGCTTCGCTGACGCGAGCTCAGATTCTGCAGCAGGCTGGTGTAGCTATCTTGGCTCAGGCAAACGCCCAGCCACAGGTAGTCTTAAGTCTACTTCAGTAAGAGTCTCAAGTTAGATAGTATGAAACGGTAATTCCATTCCGTAATACCTGGGGCCGAGCACGGATGTTCGGCCTGCCGGTTTGCCGGCAGGGCAACTTGAGGAGGTCTGAAGCTCATGCCCAACGAAGTATCCACCAACACTGTGACGTCAGCTGCGCTCAGGACGGTGGTGCGGACAGAAAATTCTCGGGAAGAAGCCCAGGTTGCGCCACAAAGCGGCAAGAATTTGCCACCTGAAACAAAAGCTGTAGAGCCTCGCGAGGTTGACGTTGAGCAACTCGCGGAGAGGCTGAATGAGTTTGCGCGTAGCATTAAGCGGGAACTCCAATTCAGTGTGGATGACTCTAGCGGTCGTACCGTGATCAAAGTACTTGATCCACAAACGGATGAAGTGATTCGTCAAATCCCCAGCGAGGAAATCCTGAGACTAGCTGCCAGAATCTCCGACGCACAGTCACTCCTGTTTGACGGTATTGCCTAACTGAAATTCCTTCACAAGGACGGCGCTCCCAGTTGGTACGTATCTTGCTTATTAAATTTTAAGAATCAGCGACAACCCTAACAAAGACTCAAGGACAATCTTATATGTTAGCTTCACCTGGAATCGGCTCTGGTTTAGACATTAACAGTCTTGTGGCCCAGTTGGTGTCCGCCGAAGGTGCGCCCGTCCAGTTTCGTTTAGATCGGGAAGAAGCGGCTGTTCAAGCAAGGATCTCAGCCTACGGATCCATCAAGAGCGCATTATCCGACTTCCAGGCTGCCCTAACCCCCTTATCGGATCTTGCCGGGTTCGAGGGCCGCCAGGTCACTGTTGGCGACGAGACAATTTTCACCGCTTCTGCAGATTCCAATTCCGTCCGGGGTGCATATGCCATTCAAGTGGAAACGTTGGCCCAGGCCCATAAGCTCAGATCTGACGCTTATACCGGACTGGACTCCGCGATAGGCACCGGGACTTTGACTATTACCTCTGGCACCGATGCCTTTGCCATTATTGTCAATGAACAGAACAATAGTTTGGCGGACATTCGCGACGCGATTAATGACTCACCCAACAACAAAGGTATTCTGGCCACAGTCGTGTCCAGTGTCGATGGACAACACTTAGTTCTGACGAACTCAGAGACCGGCTCTGCAGGCGCCTTGACCATTAAGGCGTCTGGAGGTGATGGTGGATTAGACAGTCTTGTGTTTGATCCCACAGGTGGAACAACAAACTTGACGGAGGTTAACGCCCCAACAGACGCTGAGCTCACTATCGATGGCTTGAGTTTCACAAGTTCCAGCAACACCGTGACGGGTGCCATTGAGGGCGTCACTTTAGATTTGTTGAGTGCTGACAGCGGCGTTTCCTACAACTTGTCAATAGGAATTGACCGCGCCGCTGCGAAAGAACAAGTAATCAACTTGGTAGATAGCTACAACACCTTGATCGAAGCCATCAATGACCAAACGAACTTTGATGCCGAGAGCCTCATTGGAGGTCCGTTACTTGGTGACACCACCACACGGGGAATTATTGGAGAGCTAAGAAGTACCATCGGTGGTTTTGCAGACTCTCTCAGTACATTTCGATCCCTGGCGGAAATCGGAATTACTACAGACCTCGATGGAAAACTGAGCATAGACAACACGGTTCTAGATGACGTTTTTGACGCGAGTTTTGATGAAGTGGGTCGCTTGTTTGCAAGTGAGGGTGGCTTTGCAGTATCGCTTACTAGCCTAATTGATTCATTTCTTGATACCGAAGGACAAATAGAGACAAGACTCGAAGGGCTTAATACCGACGTAGAAGACATCTCAGAGCAGCGAGAAGCACTGGCTCAGAGATTGGAAGCCGTTGAAGCTAGACTGTTCATTCAATTTAATGCACTAGACACTCTGGTTGCAGAGCTGAATAGCACAAGTTCTTTCCTTGGTCAGCAGCTCAACAGCCTCCCAGGGTTCGCCAACAACACGCCATAAGCTAAGGAACTCTCATGAATAGCAGTGTCGACGCAATGAAGGCTTACTCAAACGTAAACGTTGAGGCGTCTGTGGAGGGCGCAAATCCACATCAGCTGATTCAGTTGATGTTGACCAGTGCTATCGAAAAGATTCGGGTGGCCCGAGGTCATTTACAACGAGAGGAAGTCGCAAAGAAGGGCGAACAAATTGGAAAGGCTATTTCGATAGTAGAGGCACTTCGAGCAAGCCTACAAGAGGAGGGTGGTGATATCAGCAATCACTTAGATCAACTCTACGATTATGTATGCCGACGGTTGTTGGAAGGCAACGCTACAAACAATGAAGAGTGTCTAACTGAAACCTCTGCACTGCTCTCAGAAATAAAAAGTGCGTGGGATGAGATTCCAGAGCTTTTGGCTGCTCCAGCTTGAGTCGGAACATGGACAAGCTAAAACAGCTAGAATCATTTGTTCAACTTGGCGATTCATTGTTAGATGCATTCGAAAAAACAGACATTGACCACGCAGGCGTGTTGACTCAGCGTCGCCAAGAATTGGTGAATGACCTGTTTGACGATTCCTCTCGGCAGCAGGATTGGAGCGCTTTTTCGCCTTGGCTCGAAAAAATCAAAACCCAAGATGCTGAGATACTCAAAGCGAGTCGGGTTGCCCAATCAAAGCTTCTCGAAGCAGGTCGTAAAATACGAAAAGGACGGCTTGGTGCGCAAAGTTACAAAGAATACACCACTACGGTAGTGATCTGATGCCAATCAGAGACACTATATTTGGGCTCGAAAAAAACCAATAATTACAAAATGTTACGCGCTAGCAGATACGGTAATTATTGAAAGCTTTTTATATAAAAAACTATGTAACACATTGTTTTCTTGCATTTAATTCTCGGTTTATCCTAAGATCATGCGGGGTTGAGCAGAAGACATGGTTTGGTTGTGAAATTATGTTTAATGGATAGGGAAGGCCGCTTATGACCACAAATGGCAGGGTCATAATTGTGGACTCAGATGCCGATAGAGCACGCCAGTGCGGCACGGTCCTGAATTTCCTCGACTACGAAGCCAGCATCTATAGCGATACCTCAAAGATAGCTTGGCCACATCAACCACAACTGGACTGGGTTGCCCTGATGTTGGGGGACATCAACACCAGAGCAGGACTAGATAGCCTGGTTGAACAACTCCACGGTTTCGAAGACAGACTTCCAGTTCTTTTGATTGGAGAAAATGCCCAGTCTCACCATGAAGATCTCCAAGATGTGCCACATTGGCAAATGCCGCTGCCAATAAAGTATCCGCAATTGTCCTTGGCCCTGGACCGAGCTCGTCAACATCAACTCAATAAGGGTGAAAAAAGTTCACGATGGATGCCGACGGGTGTATCAACCGAGATTGCCCGCATCCATAGCATGATTCGAAAAGTATCAGCACACAACACAAACGTACTAATACTCGGTGAATCTGGAACGGGCAAAGAATGGGTTGCTCGAAGTATTCACGATGTGTCAAATCGATCGAATCATGCTTTTGTTCCTGTAAATTGTGGCGCAATTCCAAGCGACCTTCTGGAAAGCGAACTATTCGGCCATGAAAAAGGGGCTTTCACCGGTGCGTTGACCACCAGAAAAGGTCGGTTCGAGCTAGCCGAGGGCGGCACCTTGTTCCTAGACGAGATCGGAGACATGAGTCCGTCTATGCAGGTCAAACTGCTTAGGGTTCTACAAGAGCGCACCTTTGAGCGAGTGGGCGGTAACAAAACTTTCTCCTGTAATGTTCGCGTCATTGCAGCGACACACAAAGACCTCGAACAAGCGGTGGATGAAGGTTCCTTTAGAGCCGATCTTTTCTATCGACTCAATGTGTTTCCAATCCAAATGCCGAGCCTTACCGATCGCATTGCAGATTTGCCGCTGTTGCTAGAGGACTTGGCAAGAAGTAATACACAACAGGGCCACGGACTGACCATTTTCCATCCAGACGCCATCAAAATGCTCTCTTCCTACGAGTGGCCTGGCAATATTCGTGAGCTTGCGAACCTTACGGAGCGCATGTCTGTAATGTTCCCAGGTGAAATCGTCACATCCGAAATGCTGCCTGCTCGTTACACAAAGAACGTCGTGCGTGAGGCTCCCCCACTAGCGGGTTCTGGAGCGGTTCTACCAGAAGGCGGCGTCGATCTGAAAGATCACTTGTGCCAGGTGGAGCGGGCATTAATTTCTGAGGCACTAAGAGAATCAAGTGGCACCGTGGCCCACGCCGCGCGCCTTTTGCACGTAAGACGCACCACATTGGTAGAAAAACTTCGTAAATATGGCTTGCAAAAGAGTGATATTTTGACGCCATAATCTAAAATAGTAGTGTCGCTTGGAAAGGCCTACCTACACTCCGTCAATTCAAAATGAGCCCTAAACGCGTTGTCATTCTTGATGAAAACGAATCGCGTGCCCGACGACTAGCAAACCTTCTGAGCTTCGCTGGCCTGCCTAACGAACGACAAGATCCCGGTAACTTTATGAATCGTCCTCCGTCGGAGCTTGATTTGCGGGCGTTGTTTATCGGTAGGGTACAAGCGAATGAACTAAGCGTTCTCCTACAGGCACGACGGACGGATTTTCCGAATATCCCGATCGTGTCTATGTCCCCACCTCACCCAAGAGTAAAGGGCGAACACAACACCTGGGTAATGGAAAATCCCATAAGACTCGATCAATTGAGTGTTTGTTTGGCCGGTGGTGAGTCCAAAAATCGTAGACAGCAAAATACATCTACAACGGACGCATATAAAGACCTTCAAAAAAAGATAACAACGGTTGCGCCTTGTCATGCCCCGGTCACCTTGTATGGTGAATCGGCGATAGCTCGAGACATCGTCGCCAGAATGATTCACAAGAGAAGCAAGGCGCAAGGACCCTTTGTGAGACTTGACTGTCGGACAACTCGAAACAGCGACATGCTAGGCGGTCAAAGATCAAAGTATCTTGCTGCTATTCGCTGCATAGATGGAGGTACTCTCCTCTTAGACAACGTGCATAAGCTTGATACACCCATGCAAAAGGTGTTTCTGGAATTGTCGCGAAACTACTGTGTCCGGCTAAGTAGTCACGATAAAAAAACGGTCGACGTGAGATTACTCGCGGGAGTACCGACGCAGAGTATGCCAACTATGCGATATGCGGAATTGTGGCATCGCTTGAATATGTGCGCCATACAGCTTCCTTTCTTGCCCAAGCGTCTTGCAGATATCTCCAGTTTGTTCAGCCATGTGGCGCGGCAAATGAGGGCGGAGTTTAACATCAAGACAGAAGCCTACCTGGAGAAAATATTGAACTATGGTTGGCCCAACGACATCACCGGCTTAGCAGAGGCATCTGCTTGGTTAAGCCTAATGTCCTTAGACCCCGATTATGTTTTTCCTTGTCCCTTTACTAAGACTGTGGATGACCTATTGGCGTGTCTTGAACTGCTCCCGCAATACCATTCATTTCAAGTCACTAGACAGAATCAACAGCACGCTGCTCAGGTTCTGACCGATCTGGTGGACGTCAGATACTCGTCCTAGACCATTCTCCTTGGTGACAAATATTTGACGTTTGCTTATAGGGTTCTCACTAATTAACTGTTTTTAATGCTGTTTCCAAACGCGGCATGATTCTTGCTGCACCTCCATTAGCAGTTTACAGGAGCGTGCAAATGACCACCCAAACACTCGATGGCCGAGCTCAACAATTGGCTCAAGCGTTCGAAACCTTTAACGCCATGTCTAGTCAGTTGGATCGCTCTTATAGGGAGCTTGAGTTGCGGGTGGCTACACTGAACAAACAATTGCAACGACAAAGGGATGAGAAGGAGCGTTTGGCAGATCGCTTGAGTCGCGTGATCGCCACATTGCCGGCGGGAGTATTGCTCTTGGATTCCAACGGCGTTGTTAGAGAGTGCAATCAGTACGCCAAACGGTTGTTCAAAGAAACTCTGGTTGGAAAGCACTGGCCAACAATCTTGTCCTGCACTTGCACGCCATCCGTACACAGTCAATCGGAATACACCACCAATGCTGGTGTGTTGGTTTCCGTGTCTCATCGCGTCATGCCAAAGAATGAAGGCAAGATAATACTACTTACCGACATCACTAAGACTCGCGAATTGGAACGACGATTGGCTAGGAAGGCTCGTCTATCGGAAATGGGCGAAACCACTGCACGCTTGGCTCATCAGATCCGCACACCGTTAGCGTCGGTAATGCTGTATGTGTCACAGCTTAGAAAGAATCAAGTAAGCGACAGCACGCGTCAAAAGTTCACAGAAAAGATTGTTGGGAGGCTCTCGGACCTAGAGATCCTCGTGAATGACATGCTGTGTTTTGCCCGAGGGAGTAATGGCTTAGAGGTTACGATATCCCCATCAAGCTTGCTTAACGAGACTCGACAGTCTGTAAAAACCCGACTCATACCCGGTCAACGGATTCGAGTTATGGACTCGACAGGTGACACCACCATTCGGGGCAATCGACACGCGCTCGTGGGCGCACTGCAGAATCTAGCAAACAACGCCTTAGATGCGGCCGGTGAAAACGCAAGAGTCGAAATTGGAGCATTGCTGGGCCGAGATAAGAATCTTCACTTCTTTGTTCGCGACAATGGACCGGGTATTGACAGTGTCGTCAAACACAGAATTTTTGAGCCCTTTTTTACAACCCGGTCTAGCGGTACGGGTCTTGGGTTGGCGGTGGTCAAGTCAGTGGCTACTGCACATGGGGGCAGTTGTTGGGTCAGTCGAGCCAAAGGTGGAGGCTCGGTTTTTTATCTCAGTATTCCGGTTGATGACCAGCAGATCATTGAGCACAACAAGCCCAAGCAAGATATCAGCTGTGTGGGTGTAGCGTAGTGCCTATCGCTAAGGTTCTGGTTGTCGAAGACGATAAAAACCTAAGGGAAGCACTATGTGACACCTTGGACATTGCAGGTTTTGACCCTGTGCCTGCCACCGATGGGAAAGCGGCCATTCGGACCTTGGCTGAAACACCGGTGAGTCTAATTGTCAGCGATGTACAAATGCAGCCTATGAACGGTATAGATATGCTGCGACAGGTCAAAACCAGTAATCCTGGAATACCCACCATTATGATGACCGCCTATGCAGATGTTCCTAATGCGGTCACTGCCATGCAAATCGGCGCGGTGGACTATCTGGTAAAACCTTTTTCGGCAGAAATCCTAATCGAAAAGATCGCTCGACATTTGTCCGGTGTAGACACTGATCAAGATTTCGTTGCGGTAGATCCAGCCACCCAGCGGGTACTGAAAATGGCTGACCGCGTAGCCCCTAGTGACGCTACCGTAATGATCACCGGCAACAGCGGTACTGGTAAGGAAGTGTTTGCCCAATATATTCATCAGAATTCAAAAAGAAAGGACGGACCTTTTGTTGCCATCAACTGTGCCGCGATTCCTGCTGACATGCTCGAAGCGACCTTATTCGGATACAAGAAAGGCGCGTTTACCGGGGCAACCTCGAGCCAAATGGGCAAGTTTGAACAGGCGCAGGGTGGCACTCTACTTTTAGATGAAGTATCTGAAATGGATCTTGGATTGCAAGCCAAGTTGCTTCGTGTCTTGCAGGAAAGAGAGGTAGAGCGTCTGGGTGATCGCACGGCGATCCAACTTGACGTGAGAGTACTCGCTACGACCAATCGCGATCTTCTGGAGACCGTAAAAGCAAATGATTTTCGCGAAGACTTGTACTACAGGCTGAACGTTTTTCCACTCCATGTACCTGACTTAAGAGACAGACCCGGCGACATTCTGCCCTTGGCGAAGCACTTTCTGGAGAGGTTTGGCCAAGGTGTGACGCCCACGTTGACGGCGGGGGCGGAGCAATCGCTACTAGCCCATCCATGGACAGGGAATGTTCGAGAGTTAGAGAACCTGATTCAGCGAAGCATGATCCTAAGTAACGGAACAACAATTGACCGGGGGGACCTTGGGCTACTTCATAACCCAGCTACTATTCCAATAGAACCTAATCTAGAAGATGTTGTGAAGACCCACGAGAGGGAAAGAATCCTGGATGTGCTCAACGCGAACAACGGCAATCGTCAAAAAACTGCGGAAGCGTTGGGTATCAGTCCCAGAACTTTGCGTTACAAGTTAGCCAAGTTTCGAAACCAAGGCCACTCTTTGCCAAATGACCCACGGAGTCACTAAACGATGAATGAAATCGACGTAAACAGTCTTCTGGTTAAGATGCGTGCCTTAAGCGAGCAAGTTGGTACCAATGAGACTCCTGCGCAGGATTCTGGAAATTTCAGTGAGCTTATGAAAAACGGCATCGATACCGTAAACAAGGCACAGCAAGATGCAGGGAAGCTTGCAGAAGCTTTTGAAATGGGTGATCCAAATGTGGACTTAGCAGAGGTCATGGTTTCTCTGCAGAAGGCCGGATTGTCGTTTCGCGCCATGACGGAAGTTCGAAACCGACTAGTAAGCGCGTATCAAGACATCATGAACATGCCAATTTAACAAACACGAATAATCTATGGCTGAAACAGAAGTCGTTAATGTTGCTGGACAGACTCGTCTTTGGGATATTCCGGGCGTTCGACAGCTTGCAATTCTTATCGGAATTGCAGCAGCGGTCGCTGCGGGTGTCAATGTGGTGCTTTGGTCGCAGGATCCGAGCTTCAAACCACTTAGAGAGGTTTCTGAAACCGACAGGCTGGAAGTAATCAACAGTTTGGAATCGTTAAACATACGTTACCGGGTCGATTCGGGCAACGGGATGATCATGGTTCCAGCCGATCAATATCAACAAGTTGCTGCAAGCTTGCAAAGTGATGGTCTGATGGGTGCCGCGTCACTGAGTATGGATGGTATCTATCAGGAAAAAGGCTTTGGCACCTCACAGTTTGAGGAATTGGCTAGGCACCAAGTCGCGCTACAAAACAAGATTGCTGAGACCATCATGACAGTGCGGGTCATCCAAAATGCCCGCGTCATGCTGGCGTTACCGGAGCGATCCCCTTTCTTGCGCGATAGGAAGAAACCCCAGGCTTCGGTCACCGTAGTGGTTAGACCGGGTGCCGTGCTCGAACCTCACCAAGTACAAGGGATAATCCACACCGTTGCCTCCGCGGTGCCTGGGTTGGAAACCAGCGCGGTCAGTGTAATGAATCAATTTGGGGAGCTGCTGACCACCTCCAGCCAATCCATGCATATGGATCAGACGACAACTGAGTTTGAATTCCAACAAAAATATCAGGACCGCCTAGTTTCAAAAATTGAAGCATTGTTGATGCCGATGATGGGGGGTCCAGGGCGGGTTAGAGCAGAGGTCACGGCTCAGATGGACTTTACTCAATCCGAAAGAACCACCGAAACTTTCGAGCCAAGCCAAGACGATAAAATTAGATCTTCTATCGAAGAGCGCACGGTCAACTCCGAGGGAAATCCCGCCGGGGTGCCGGGTGCTTTGACAAACCAACCACCAACTACACCGGCTGAGGAAGTAGGAGAGGCGGAAAACCAAAGTCAGTCCTCCAGTGAATCCAGTCAACGAGTGTATGAGTTAGACAAGGCCATAACCAACGTCAAAAACTCAACTGGGACACTCACTCGACTCTCAATTGCTTTGTTGTTGGATCACAAACCAGCAGTAAATGCCGAATCAGGTGAGACAGAGATGGTTCCTCTCTCCGAGGAAGAAATTCAGCGAGCTTCCGATTTGGCAAAGAACGCTGTCGGATTTGACGAAGCAAGAGGCGACACATTCTTCGTCGCCAACGCTCCGTTTATTCCTCCCCCCGCGATGGAGCCGCCACCGGCTACTCCTATTTGGCAACAAGCTTGGGTTCTCAACATCGGGAAACAAGTATTAGCGGCACTGGTGGTTTTAGGATTGGGTTTTGGTTTGTTAAAACCCTTGTTCAACAATCTTAGTCAACCACCGGTCCTAAAGACGATGACGGAACGAGGCGCCGCACCAGGATTGACAGGCCCAGGTTCACAAGAGGAAAAAGTCCCGCCGGACCCGATTTCATTCGCAAGAAGTTTGAGCGCCCAAGATCCTAAACGTGTTGCGCAAGTGATGAAAGACTGGGTCGCCGATGAGTGAATCCGAAGGACTGGAAGGCGCCGAAATGGCGGCGATCTTTCTGCTCACTGTAGGTGAGGAAGGCGCCTCCGAGGTACTTAGACACGTATCTGCTCAGGAAATGCAGAAAGTCGGCCAAGCCATGGCGGATCTCAGTAAGGTCTCCAATGAGCAAGTCGAAGAGGTCATGTCGAAGTTTGCCGACGAAGTTAAGGAACGCACTTCGTTAGGTATTGGTAATGACCAATACCTCCTAGCAGTTCTGACGAAAGCCGTTGGGTCGGAAAAAGCGAAGGCGCTGGTTGAGCGAATCATTCAAGGGCGAGACACCAAAGGGTTGGAGGCCTTGAAGTGGATGGAGCCGCGAGCGGTAGCCGAGATTCTTAAACCGGAACACCCGCAAATTGTTGCAATCGTCTTGTCGCACCTAAAGGAGGACATGGCCGCAGCAGTATTGAAGCTGTTTGATGAAGAGGCACACGTGGACGTGTTAACTCGAATCGCACAGCTAAACGGCGTGCAACAAACTGCAATCATCGAATTGGACGAAATCATAGAAAAACAAGTCGCAGCTACGTCTGACAGCGGTTCCTCTGACGTCGGTGGTATGCGCTCCGCCGCGAACATAATAGGGAAAATGGGTGGTGAGCTAGAAGAATCCATTCTGGAGAAAATGAAGGATATCGATGAAGAGTTTGGAGTCAAACTGCAAGAGCTGTTATTTGTGTTTGAGTCACTCTTGGATATTGATGACAGAGGTATTCAAGCGTTGCTGAGGGAGGTGCCCACCGACAAACTGGGCGTTGCGTTAAAGGGCGCGGACCCTGCGGTTCAAGACAAAATTTTCACCAATATGTCTAGCCGCGCCGCTGAGATCATGCAAGAAGACATGGAAGTTAGAGGCCCAGTTAAGCTAAGCGACGTCGAAGAAGCACAAAAAGAAATTCTTACCATTGCCCAACGCCTCGCAGAAGAAGGCAAGATTGATCTTGGTGGTTCCGGTGATGAGTATGTCTAAATCCGGATTGGACAAATCTGCTTTGAACATCGAAACATGGCATGCGCCAAAAGTATCCGAGGATTTCAATCCTCCCAAAATAGCAAGCCATGCTGAGAAAACGTCCGTTGAAGAGGAGGCTCGTCAACGGGGCTATCAGGACGGCCTAGTTCAAGGGCTCCAACAGGCACAGATCGAGCAACAACAATGGTTAACACGACTAGAACAATTGCTGAATACCATTGCGTCGCCCTTGAGCGGGTTGGACGAAGAAGTCGAACATCAGTTGGTCCACTTGTGCATTGTGATCGCAAAGCAACTCGTGCGACGAGAACTTAAGGCAGACCCAAAACAGATCTTAGGTGTTGTTCGAGAAGCGCTAAAAATACTGCCGGTGGCCTCCAGCGATGTCCAGATTCATCTGCACCCAGAGGATGCTGAGTTAATTAGAGAAACTCTTACGAAGCCTGGTCAGGAGTTTGCTTGGAAAGTCATCGAAGATCCAATGCTCACCAGAGGCGGCTGCCATGTGACATCCCATGCGTCCAGAATAGATGCGCGTGTTGAAAGCAGGATTGGCAAAATCTTTGCCGAGCTTTTGAGTGGAGACAGAGAAAGTGACTACTAGTCGATCCTCGGTTTGGCTTGAGCGACTGAAAAAGTATGAGGGTTTGGTTGAGAATGCTTCCCGGCTGGTGGTAGAGGGTTCACTAAAACGGATGGTTGGATTAACCCTGGAGGCCGAAGGTTGCGAGGCACCAGTGGGCTCGCGATGTCTGGTGGTCACGCCCGATCAACATCGTGTTGAGGCGGAGGTGGTCGGTTTTTCGGGCAAAAAGCTTTTCCTGATGCCTACCGGGAACATGCACGGCATGATCAGTAATGCCCGAGTGATTCCAATGCAACGAGCATCGGAAGCTCAAGTGGGGGACGGCCTATTGGGCCGTGTTTTGGATGGTGCTGGGAGACCGTTGGACGAAAACGGTCCTCTTGCCTGTGACGAACGAGTGCCTTTAACAGGTAAGCCAATTAATCCGTTGGCAAGAGATCCAATTCGAAAACCTTTGGATGTCGGTGTTCGATCAATAAACGCTTTGCTTACGGTAGGTCGTGGCCAAAGAATGGGTTTGTTTGCCGGTAGTGGCGTGGGCAAAAGTGTCTTGCTCGGCATGATGACGCGATTCACAGAGGCCGATGTCATTGTCGTTGGTCTTATCGGCGAGCGTGGACGAGAAGTGAAGGAGTTTATAGAAGACACTTTGGGTCCAGACGGTATGCGCCGCGCGGTCGTTGTGGCTACACCCGCAGATCATCCACCGCTGATGAGAATTCATGGTGCATGGTTGGCCACTAGTATCGCCGAATACTTTAGGGATCGTGGCAGTAACGTTTTGTTATTGATGGACTCTCTGACCCGATTTGCACAGGCTCAACGAGAAATCGCACTCGCGATTGGTGAACCACCTGCTACCAAAGGCTACCCGCCATCGGTGTTTGCTCAGCTGCCACAGCTAGTGGAAAGAGCAGGTAATGGTCATCATGGCCGCGGATCAATCACTGCATTTTACACGGTGCTAGCCGAGGGAGACGATCAGAATGATCCCATTGTCGATGCAGCACGGGCAATACTGGATGGACATATAGTGTTGTCTCGACAACTGGCCGAATCAGGACTCTATCCTGCTGTGGACATAGAAGCATCCGTCAGCAGAGCCATGGAACAGATTACTCAACCAGAGCATCAGGGGTGGGTCAGACATTGCCGTAGTCTGTATTCCACCTATCGCGAACACAAAGACCTGATCAGTGTCGGTGCATACCAGAGGGGAACTGATCCCAGGGTGGACGAAGCAATTGCTCATTGGCCGGGGATATTGTCTTTTCTTAGTCAAAGTATGCACACCCCGGTGTCCCTAGAGGAAAGTCTAAGGGAACTGCAGGGATTTTTAACAACACAACAACAGCGAGTCGAAGCCTAAACGATGGATAAACGTTCAGATAGAATGCAACCCATAAAGGAGTTGATCGATACAAGAGAAAAGAATATGGCTCGTCAGGTGGCAGAGTGTAGACGCACGCTGACTGAGCGAGAGACTCGCCTAAAGGAACTCACCGAGTATCGTGATTCCTACTTGGAGAAGAATAATTCTAATGTAACTTCCAGCCCGGTACATTTGCAGGAGTATCAGGTTTTTATTGGCAAATTGAATCTTGCCATTACAGAACAGGCTCGACTGGTTCAAACTGTGCAAGCAGACTTAGAAACACTGCACGCACAATGGGCGGACACCAAGGCACGCAGCAACGCTGTTGGCAAAGCTGTCGATCGGTTTCGTGAGACGGAAAGAATCCAACTGAACCGCAAAGAACAAAAGGAGAACGATGAAATTGCGACAAGCCGGTTCAAGAAGTTGAAAGAGTAAGGTGGCATAGTAGTTGCAAGATTCTTGATTGGTTTGGCAACAATCTGGGTCGCTATGTCTGATACACCGGCATCGTCGTTTATTTTGAACGCACTTCCCATTCAACCGGTCCAGCGGGATGTGGTACCCCAGGGCAACGACATTGAGACGGAGTTTGGACAAGTCATCCAGCGGGAGCAGCAGGTACAAACAGCGACCGCCCTACCGCCGGCAACAGTGGTTCCTCCCACGCCCTCAGATCAAGCGATCCAAGCTATTGTTTTAGAACAGATTCCTGCGCTAACCTCGGTTGCAGAGGCTGTTGCACAATCACCTCTTAAGCCTGAGCTGGGCCGCGAAATCTTGAATCAGACCAGCGAGCTAGTGAGGTTGCAAGAGGCGCCACAAACGGCACTACAGCAACTCGGTGCACTCAGTAACACGATTCAAGAAGTGAGTATTCAACTGTCCAAGACGCCCGGTTCCGTGAGCAATCCGTTGCCACTAGACGGCAAGATATTGCCGGAAACCAAACCAATGACCATCCCAGCTCGTTCGGTAACAAATCCTGCTCAAATTGAGACAACGACTCGGCCTGAACCCATTGCTAAGTCGCTGCTTCTGTCCCAACCACATTCCGTAGATGCCTTAGCACTGGACCCTGAACCTCGAACCCTGGTTCAGCAGACCGGCGGATTAACACAGTTTAGTGCCGTGGACGTTCGACCAACGGTAGATTTCCCGC
>JBCCFQ010000006.1:0-21373 GCA_039029655.1 Pseudomonadota bacterium
CCGGCGATATCAAAAGTGAGTAAATCACCTAACTCCACTTCGATATCATTGGCGAAGTCCTCTTCAACAGACACCTCTAGTATCTCAGGGTCTTCAGACCACCATTCACCGGCAATGACTTTGTTGCCCTCTTGTGGTTGTGCTCTAAACGTTAGATTAGATTCGCGATTGAAGAACCGACGCCCTTCAGGGTTTTGTAAATCAATTTCCTCCACCGAGTTGTTGTTCACTTCGGTTAGCCTGGCGCGAATCAACGGTACAAAGTAGGGCTCTTCGATTTGGTTGTCCGCAAAAAAACCCTTGGCCACTTCCAGATCGTCTTTTTGAATGTTAATCAAAAAATAGTTGGGTGCATCTTCGGGTAGCGTGGCTTGCCAGGTCAGTAACAAATCGTTTCTCACCACAGCCAACAGAAGCAGGACCATCAGACCTAAGCCAAAGGCCACCACCTGTAAGATGCTGTCCCGTCCGCGACGAGCCACGTTGGCTAGGCCATACCGCCAAGCGACGCCACTGGATCCACGCAGACTGGTGAGCATTCGTAACATGATCCATCCAGCCAGCACCAACGCCACCAGGGTAATCAACAAGCCTAGGCCGAAAAACAAAAGCAACAAGGCGTCTCCAATCAACCAATAAGCCAAAAGAGAAACGGCGCCTAAGGCAATGAGTGCAACCCAGAACAGTCGTATGGGTATGGGCATTAAGTCTTTTCTCAGCACCCGCGCAGGCGGCACCCGTTTGAGTTGAAAAAAGGCGGGTAGGGCGAAACCGGTGAGTAGCAGAACCGCGATCATAAATCCTATGAATCCAGATCGTGGTGACGGAAGAGGGAGTTCAGTGCCAATCATGTCCCCCAATATGGCCACCAATCCCGCCTGGGCACCGTAGCCAATCAGTCCACCCAATACACCAGCGCCTAAGCTGAGCATCCCCATTTGATACAGGCTTATGTTTTGCATAAACCGCTGTTCTGCGCCAAAGGCCTTCATTAACGCAGCGCTGTCTAAGTGCCGTTTTGCATAGCTATTGGCCGCCATGGCAATGGCTACGGCTGCCAAGAGGACGCTGACCAGCGAAGCCAGTCCAAGGAATCGGTTTGCCCGCGCCAACGAGTTTTGTATTTCCGGACCGGCATCTTCCACGCTGCGCAGGTCCTCGGATACGTCCAGTTGCTCTTTCAGGTTTGAGCGAAAGTCAGCTACTTCACTGGGCGATCCTGCAAACAACAGTCGATGAGACACGCGACTGCCCTCAGTGATTAACTCTGTGGCGGATACATCCTCTTGGTTAATGAGTAACGTAGGTGCAAAGTCTGTGAACTGCCACCCTTGGTCGGGTGCTGTGTCTAAAACTTGAGTGAGCGTTAATTGAATGCGCCCCACATTGATAGAGTCTCCAACGGACGCCCCTAGTCGTGCCATGAGTCGAGATGTGGCCCAGGCTTCACCCTGACCTGGGATTTCTGTGGTTGCTGTGCCTGGTGTAAACGGTTGCTGAGCAATGGTAAGCGTTCCCCGAAGAGGATAGGTTTCGGTAACACCTTTGATTTCCGCTAATGAAGTTGCGTCTTCAAACAGCACCACACTAGGGAAGTTCGTAATCTTTGCGATCTGTAGGTTTCTTGCCTGGGCTTGCGCTTCATAGTCGGCGGTAATGGGTCGACGAGAACGAAGCACAAGATCCGCGGCAAGCACGGATGAGGCTTGTTGAGATACTGCTCGACCGATACGGTCGGTAAAAAAACCGACGGCGGTCATGGAAGCCACCGCCACCAATAACGCTAACGCAAGAATGCTTAAGTCCCCGGACGTTAGATCCCTACGTAAAAATCGCCAAGCCATGGCAAAACTATTCATCGGATACCATCTCTCCATTTTGTATCGTGATCACTCGATCACAACGAGCAGCCAATTTATTATCGTGGGTCACCATGATGAGCGTTGTGCCATGTTTTTGATTGAGTTCGAACAACAGCTCAATCACTTTTTCGCCGGTTTGCTGATCCAAGTTACCGGTGGGCTCATCCACGAACAGAACTTTTGGTTGCGTGACAAAAGCCCGGGCAATGGCTACCCGTTGTTGTTCTCCACCAGATAACTGATGAGGGTAGTGACTCAGTCTTGGAGTAAGACCCACACGCTCCAACACGTCCTTGGCCATTTGTCTTGCCCCAGCACCGCCAGCCAGCTCCAGGGGCAGCATGACATTTTCCAGGGCGGTGAAAGAAGCGATTAGATGAAAGGACTGAAACACAAACCCCACGTTGGCGGCTCGCACACGGGCGCGGCCATCTTCATCTAAAGCACTCAAATCCGTGCCATTCAACCAAACCGCACCTGAGGTGGGCTCGTCCAGTCCTGCCAGAAGGGCCAACAAAGTAGATTTTCCCGCACCTGAGGGACCCACCACGGCCACGGAAACTCCGCTAGCCACGTCGAGGTCTATACCTTTAAGAATTTCCAGTTGGCCCTCTGGGCTGATAACCTGTTTCTTTAGCTCTGCAGAACGGAGCACTATGTCGGGATTGTCCATGTTTCGTGTTTTTCTACTCTTAATCGTGACTTTGACCACGCAGAGCGCTGTGGGTGCCCAATCAACGGTCCTGGTGGTGGGCGACAGCCTAAGCGCGGGCTACGGGCTTAATAGCGGTGAATCATGGGTTTCGCTACTACAACGCCGCCTGGATTCAGAAGGTTACGGATATCGTGTGGTCAATGCCAGCATCAGCGGCGATACCAGCCGGGGTGGCAAATCTCGCCTGCCTCGGGCTGTAAAAGTGCATAAGCCCGCGGTGGTGGTCATCGAGCTCGGCGGCAATGACGGGCTCCGAGGGATTCCCATCTCAGAGATGCAAAAGAACCTAGACTGTATGGTTCGCACGGGCCAAGAAGCCGGGGCTGCCGTGATCCTGGTGCCCATGCGTATCCCGAGTAACTATGGTCCCGCGTACACGGAAAAGTTTGAGCAGGTCTATAAAGATTTGATTCAGCGTTACAATTTACCTAGCGCGCGGTTTATTTTGGATGATGTGGCCACCAATCCCGACTTGATGCAATCTGATGGCATACATCCAAATGCTGAGGCTCAATCGATTATGCTGACGAATTTATGGCCGGCGTTGGAACAAGCCTTAAAACAAAAAGAAATGACCACAGGAGAAGTGAGTGGCTGAAAAAGTATGGTTGGGTCAGTACCCAGAAGGTGTCCCTGAGCATATCAATCTAGACGAATACGCTTCCGTCAAAGAGCTGATCGAAACCAACTGCGCCAAATATCGAGATATGGCGGCGTACTCCTGCATGGGCAAGACCATGACCTATGCGGAAATAGACGAAGCCAGCGAGCGCTTTGCCGCTTACTTACAGCAGACTGCGGGGCTGAACAAGGGTGATCGGGTAGCGGTGATGATGCCCAATGTCTTGCAATACCCAGTTGCGGTGTTCGGTATATTGCGTGCCGGCATGGTGGTGGTGAATACCAACCCTTTATATACGGCTCGAGAATTGGAACATCAGTTAACGGACTCTGGTGCCAAGGCCATAGTCATTTTGGAGAACTTTGCCTGTACTTTGGAAAAAGTTATCGCCAAAACAGACGTGAGCACCGTCATCGTCACTAACGTCGGCGATATGTTGGGCTTCCCAAAGGGCGGCATCACGAATTTTGTTGTGCGCCGAGTGAAGAAAATGATTCCAGCGTGGAACATTCAAGACACCATCAGTTTTAAACGCGCACTACACGAAGGGAAGTGGCAAAAATTGGAGCCCGTGGAAGTCACCCACGACGATATCGCGTTTTTACAGTACACCGGCGGTACCACGGGTGTGGCCAAGGGCGCCATATTGTCCCACCGAAACATGGTGGCTAATATGTTGCAGTCCATGGCGTGGTTAAGTCCGGTGATTCGACCTGGTCAGGAAGTCGTGATCACCGCGTTACCGCTTTATCACATCTTTTCATTAACGGCGAACTGCCTAACCTTTTTGGCCATGGGTGGTCACAATGTGTTGATCACCAACCCCCGGGACTTCGATGGTTTTGTGGCTGAACTGCGTCGATACCCATGGACCTCAATGACCGGTGTTAACACCCTGTTCAATGCACTCATCAATACACCAGGTTTTTCATCATTAGATTTTAGTAAGGTGGTTTTGACCTTAGGTGGTGGCATGGCGGTTCAGAGGAATGTTGCTGAAGATTGGCAACGAGTCACCAACGCGCCGCTCATCGAAGCCTATGGACTCACCGAAACCTCCCCGGCGGCGGCTATTAACCCTTTAGACAATACCGATTTTAACGGCTCCATTGGCTTACCGATTTCATCCACTGAATTTTCCATTCGCGATGATGATGGTAACGCCATGGCTCAAGGAGAAATTGGAGAAATTTGCATACGTGGTCCACAGGTCATGGAGGGGTATTGGCAACGCCAAGAAGAAACTGACAAAGTGATGTTGGAAGGTGGTTGGCTACGCACCGGTGACGTGGGTCGAATGGACGAAAAAGGATTCTTTTACATTGAAGATCGCAAAAAGGACATGATTTTAGTGTCTGGCTTCAATGTATATCCAAACGAAATCGAAGACGTGGTTGCGGGTCATGATGGAATCTTGGAAGCGGCTGCAGTGGGCATACCCAACGAAAAGTCCGGTGAAGTTGTGAAAGTCTTTGCCGTTAAAAAAGACGGCGGTGTGACGGAGCAAGATGTGATTGCTCACTGCAAAGAGAACTTGACGGCTTATAAAGTGCCGAAGTCTGTGGAGTTTAGGGATGAGTTGCCGAAGACGAATGTAGGGAAAATTCTGAGACGAGAACTTAGGGACAGCTAGGCTAAACGTCGTCATCCTGGCGCAGGCCAGAGTTTTTCCGTCATCCCGGCGTAGGCCGGGATCCAGTAAATTGAATAGTCGCGGAGCGACACATTCCAGGCTATAGACTGTAGGCTATAGGCTCTAGTTTAAGAGGAGCCGCTTCGCGGCAAAGTATGACTGGATTCTGGCCTACGCCAGAAAGACGAAAAAAAGGAAGTGGCCGCTTTTCAACCGAAAACCTTCACCAACGTATAAATCGTCACCCCCACAATCCCTCCCACCAACGTACCGTTGATACGAATAAACTGAAGGTCGCGACCCACGGCAATTTCCACCCGATCACTGGTGGCTTTGCCGTCCCAACGCTTAACCGTATCAGCCACAATGCCGCTTATTTCGGTGCGATAGTTTTCTATCAGATGGGACAAGCTGCTTACGGCCCAGTTGTTCACTTGAATCTGCATTTCAGGGTTCTCTTGCAGCGCGAGCCCTAGCCGGGTAACACCGGATCGTATCTTTTTATTAAGATTAGAGTCGTCCTCTTCCAGTTCGCCCAACAAATGCAACTGAATGTGTTCCCATAGGTTGGAAAGATACTTTTCAACAGCGGGGTGTGACAATAACTCGTTTTTTAGCTCTTCGGCCCGGGCAATGAGTTTTGGATCAGTTTTTAATGACCCCACCAATTTCTCAATGGCTTCATTAAATTTTTGTCGGGCTTCGTGATTATCGTCGTCACCGATTCTTTGTATTAGGTTCTCCACTTCATGCACAATTTTGTCGTAAATCTCCCGATCAACAAATCCGGGTAACCACCAGGGACTTTCGTCGTCAATCTTTGCTCTGATCTTGTACTTGTTTGCTCGAAGTTGTCGGCGGGCGGCGCGAACCAAAGCATCCACTATGCCTTGATGATGATTTTCGGCGGTGAGGAGACTCAACAGGCGGCCCAACACTGGTGCGATTTCAACCTGGCGCAAGGTCATGCTTAAGTTTTCCCGCATGAACTTTCTCAAAGCATCGTTATCAACACTGTTCAATATCCAAACAAACAAAGCGCGGCCATCATCGCCCAATCGTTCTGCGTTTCGGGGCTTCTCCAACCAGCTGCCGATTTTGTGGCCGAAGTTGACATTTCTCACGCGAGGCAAGAATGCATCTTCCGTTAAGAAGTGCTTTTCAATAAAACGCGCTAGGCTCTCACCAATTTCATCCTTACGTTTCGGGATGATGGCGGTATGAGGTATAGGTAGTCCCATGGGATGCTTGAATAGTGCGGTGACGGCAAACCAATCTGCGAGAGCACCCACCATGGCGGCTTCGGCAAAGGCTTTGACGTAACCCAACCATCCATACTGGGGTTCCAAACGCAACGCGAATACAAAAATCACCGCCATCAGCACCAGCATGCCGGTGGCGATCAATTTCATAGTTCTAAGTCGCTTGAGTTTAAGCGCGTCTTGATCTGAGGGTTCTAACAAGATCTAACCTGCGTGGTATTTTGGGCTTAATTCCTTAACTGCTTTGACCAAAGCTGCCACATGATCTGGGTCAATTTTTGGGTGTATGCCGTGGCCTAGGTTAAAAACATGTCCAGGGCCATGACCGTAATCGTGGAGCACTTTAGCCGCCTCTTGTTGGATGACATCAGGTGATGAATACAACACACAAGGATCCAAGTTACCTTGCAGAGCAACCTTATGACCTACACGGTGTCGTGCGTCGCTTAAAGGTGTTTGCCAGTCTATCCCTAAGGCGTCACAACCGGTTTTTGCCATGGCTTGTAGCCAAGGACCGCCACCTTTGGTGTACAAAATACAGGGTACTCGTCGACCCTCATTTTCTTTAATCAACCCATCGACGATTTGCGCCATGTATTCCAAAGAGAACTTCAAATAGGTTGAGGTGGTTAAGGTACCGCCCCAAGTATCGAAAATCATGACGGCTTGGGCACCCGCTCGAATCTGTGCGTTCAAATAATCAGTTACTGACTGAGCCAAGATCGTTAGCAAACGATCCATAGCCGCAGGGTCTTGGTACATAAGGCCTCTGACCTTAGCGAACTCCTTACTGGACCCGCCTTCCACCATATAGGTGGCTAAGGTCCACGGACTACCCGAGAAGCCGATCAATGGAACTCGTCCATTGAGCTCTTCGCGAATGGTCCTCACCGCAGCCATCACGTAGCCTAGCTCTTGTTCCGGATCGGGAACGCTTAAGTTGTTAATTTGTTTAGCATTTTCTACTGTACTTTTGAACTTTGGGCCTTCCCCCTCGGCAAAGTACAGTCCCAATCCCATGGCGTCAGGGATAGTTAGGATGTCTGAAAAAAGGATGGCTGCATCCAAATCATAGCGAAGCAAGGGTTGCATGGTGACTTCGCAGGCCAGCTCCGGGGTGGAGCACAAGGTCATGAAATCCCCAGCCTTTTTGCGAACTTCCCGATACTCAGGGAGATAGCGCCCAGCCTGACGCATGATCCACATGGGTGTGCGGTCGACGGGTTGGCGAAGTAGGGCCCGTAAAAGGCGGTCGTTTTTTAACTCTTGAGACATGGGAGGAGAGTCTAGCTGGGGAGTTAGATGTCGTAAACATGCTGGGATATCTAATGCTGGATGCGTTGTCAGACGGATGATTTCTTGGCTTCGGGTTTCGGCAAAACTCCCGCGTCATCCTGCCGAAGGGCAGGATCCAGTAATACTGTGCCGCGAAGCGGCGCAAACCAGCCATGACTGTTCATTCGATGACCTCTAAGGAGCCGCTTCGCGGCAAGAATTACTGGATCCCGGCCTGCGCCGGGATGACGGTGTTGTTAGAGCCTAGAGCCTAGAGCCTAGAGCCTAGAGCCTAGGAACTACTACCTGTCACCCACCCAACAACCTCTCATACTCTGCAATCGCATAACGATCCGTCATTCCAGCAATGTAATCAGCAATGACTCTGGCTCTGTGACTTTCGTCGGAATTGTCCGCAATGCGTTGTGAGTACTGGTTGGGCAGCACCGTGGGGTTATCAAAAAAACTGATAAACAAGTGCTTAATGGTTTTTTCCGCTTGATCCGTCATGGATCTAACTTTGGGATGCTTGTAGAGGCGTTTGTTTAAGAACCGCTTCAGTTCTAAGTGTTTATTCTTAATACTACCGCTTAAGTCCACGACAGTGCTTTTGAGTGCGCGTACTTCATCGACGGATTGGGGTTTATGTTGATAAAGGTTATCTGTGGTCGTGTTAACAACGTCAGACACCAAAGCGCCAATCATTCCGCCGATTGTTTCGTGGATAAGCGGGCGCCCTTCTGACTCGGGGTATTTGTCGGTGACTTCTTGGTAGTGTTGATTAAATAGCGGGACTTCCCGCAGCTCATCAATAGAGATTAGCGACGAACGCAAACCGTCATCTACGTCGTGGTTGTTGTACGCTATTTCGTCCGCCAGGTTGGCAAGCTGTGCCTCCAGACCGGGTTGGGTACGATTTAAGAAACGTTCGCCTAAGCTGCCAAGGTCACGAGCATTTCTGACCGAGCAGTGTTTTAAAATACCTTCACGGGTTTCAAAGGTAAGGTTTAGTCCCGGAAAGGCGTTGTACTTTTCTTCCAATTGATCCACAACTCTTAAACTCTGTAAGTTGTGTTCAAAGCCACCGTATTCTCTCATGCAGAAATTTAAGGCGTCTTGTCCGGCGTGACCAAAGGGGGTATGGCCTAGGTCGTGGGCCAAGCTAATGGCTTCTACCAAGTCCTCGTTTAATTTCAATGCTCTCGCAATGGTCCGTGCTATTTGTGCGACTTCTAATGAATGAGTCAAACGATTTCTGTAAAAGTCACCTTCGTGATTAACAAAAACTTGTGTCTTGTAGACCAAACGCCTGAAGGCCGCAGAGTGAACGATGCGATCACGATCTCGTTGATACTCGGTTCGCATGTTTGGGGGTGGTTCAACGACTTGCCGTCCACGACTCTCCGTGGACTTGGCGGCATAGGGGGCTAAATGAGATTCACTTAAGCTCACGATTCGAGATATTTGTCCAGCAACGCGTCCAGTAACTCTGTATTAAACGTGTCACTGACAAACCCTGTTCCCAGATCTTTCAGTAGTATCAAGCGTAGCTGGTTGTTGAGGTTCTTCTTGTCTAAGCCCATGGCAGCTACATAGTCTGATTTTGAAAGCCTTGGGGGTTCAGTGGGTAAACCCGCCGCTTTTATTAACTTAACCACTCGCTGTAGTTGTTGGTCACTTACCCAGCCATGGTCTCTGGACAGCTCTGTCGCCATGACCATACCCGCCGCCACCGCCTCACCGTGGAGCCACTCGCCGTAGCCAGCGGTAGCTTCAATAGCATGACCAAAGGTATGGCCAAAGTTGAGTAATGCTCGGGGCCCTTGCTCTAGTTCGTCTTGTTTAACAATACTGGCTTTGATTTCGCAAGACCGTCGAATGGCGTGACTTAAGGCGCTGGGTTCCAAACTCAAGAGCTCGTCCATGTGACCTTCTAGCCACGACAAAAAGGTTGGATCAAGCGCAACACCATACTTAATAACCTCAGCGAGACCTGCTTTGAGTTCCCGTGGGTCTAGTGTGGACAAAACTTTCGTATCGGCGATGACACCCCCGGGTTGATAAAAGGCACCGATGAGATTTTTACCCTTAGGATGATTGACGGCCGTTTTGCCACCCACGGAGGAATCGACTTGTGAGAGTAGGGTGGTTGGAATTTGCAAAAACCCAACCCCACGCTGATAGGTGGCAGCAGCAAAGCCACCCATGTCTCCAATAACGCCGCCACCCAGAGCCACTACAGTGGTGTCTCTCGCAAACCCACCGTCCACTAAGGCATCCATAATGGTCTGAAATGAGTTCAAGGTCTTGTGTGCTTCGCCGTCCGGCAGTGTCACCACGTCAACTTTGCGATCACTTAACGCCTTTTTGATGGGTTCTAGATACAAAGGCCCTACAGTGTCGTTGGTGACGATTAAAGCAGAAGGACCAGCTACCAGTTTGGAAATCAAATTGGCCTCGCTCAACAGGTCTTCACCAATATGAATGGTGTAACTGCGATGTCCTAAATCCACTCGAACTTCTTGTGTCACCTTGAACCTCTAGTTGTCTTCGTACTTTTTGTTGAGTGCTTCCATGATTGCCTGGGCCACTCTGTACACATGTAGATTATCGGTAACCGTGGTGATGTCCGCCAGTGACTCGTAAAGGGGGTTACGAATTTCCGCTAAACCCTCCAGTACGGCGGCAGGGTCATCGGTTTGTAACAGAGGTCTGTTGCCTCGGCCAGACGTGCGTTTTAGCTGTTGAGGTACACTGGTGGCCAGATAGACCACTGTGCCACCGCTGGTTAACCACTGGCGATTTTCTTGGCGAACAATTGAGCCACCTCCCGTGGCGAGAACGATCTCGTCCAGCTGGGTCAGCTCCTTAATCATCTGACTCTCTCGCTCTCTAAAGCCGTCTTCTCCCTCTTTTTCGAAAATAAACCCAATATCCACACCAGTGTGGGACTCGATTTCGTCATCGCTATCGTAAAAGGGTCGGTCCAGGAGTTTAGCCAATCGACGCCCCACCGCCGACTTGCCGGAACCCATAGGCCCGATGAGATAAATGTTGGGTATGGACATGGGTCCATGATACGAGAAAAAGCTAGGAATAGGGTCGCACAGAGCAATTTGCGGTGGTTTAGTTTCCCACAAAAGAAAAGGGCCAACCGAAGTTGGCCCATCGAGAGCGGCAATGCATTGTGCTTAATGTTGCCTAAATTGAGTCCCGCCTAATCGTCGATTGAGCAGTTGGTTATTGTGCCATTGGGGAAGCCCGTCACAGCGTCGAAGGTCAACGGCTCCATCAAGCCATCCTTAAACGGGCTTGTGACCCCTGGAGGCGTTTGAGCGTTGTCTATATCGTCAGCGAGAATTGGCAGAAGGAAGGTAGAGCCTTCGGCAAACTCCGTGCCCTGAACCGAGGTTCTGGCTTCTAGACGAACTGTGACCCAGAACGCAAACTCTTGCGGGTAAGTCACGTTCACCAGCGAAAACCCATTTGCGTCAGTGGTAATGTTGTTTGGTGAAACCGTTGCGATGTTCCCCGCTTCGATCATACCGTTTAGGTTAATGTCTTCACCGGGATCCAATACACCATTTCGATTCAAATCTTCATCCTCACAGGTGACAAAGGCTAGGTTAATCCAGTCACCTGTTGGTGGACGGACCCATACGCCTTTGTGATATTGCTGAGACAAGATGCTCATTTGAACGTTGACACCCTCGACTCCGTTGCCGTCGGCATCGGTTACTTGAACCGCGAATTCTTTCAAGTACTGAGCAGTATTCGGCTCGGCAATTTCGTTACCTGTACCGATGGAGATGAACAATTCACGGCGAGCGACTGTTAGAGCGACGGAGTCACTGATCAACGCCCCACCTTCATCAACGGTTCCAGTGATGACCACACCACCACTTGCACTGGTTGAGTTACTCGCGGTGTAAAAGGTTTGGGCTCGTCCCAGGCTGTCCGTTACTGCAGAGCCTGTGGAAAGGGTCCCGTTGGTCACATCTTGAAGTGAGAACGTTACCAGCTTGTTTTTGACCAAGTTGTTTGCGGCATCTCGAACGATAGCGGTAATGCTTGCTTGTTCGTTGGGCGCAACTGTGAAAGGCGTAGCTTGCATTTCGACGCTGGCTGCCACTGTTGCCACGAACTCAAGGGCGAGCTGCGTGGTGAGGCCCGCAGAAGTAGAGGCGCTTACCGAGGCTGATCCTGCGTTGTTAGACGATATATCCACGGTCGCAACACCAGAAGCGTTTGTTTGGACCGTTGTCGCCGACAGTGTCCCGCGAGTAGTCGAAAACGTAATATTCTCGCCAGGTAGTGCCACACCACCCGGTAGTGAGGTCACGGTCAATGTTTGTACCGCGCCTAGGTCGACCTCAGTACTTGCTGCGGGTGAATCAAACCGCAACACGTCAGTGGACACCAAAACCGTTTGGCTTGCGGTAACGCCTAACGCACTAACGGTGAGGGTCTCAGTGGCTGCTGCGGTAAGGGTCACTATGGCTTGACCTTGTGCATCAGTGGTCAAAGGGCCAGCGGGGTTTAGCGTGCTACCAGCCGAGGTGCTGAGGTCTACTTGAGCACTGGGGATACCATTGCCGCCAGCGTCTGTGAGAACCACGGTGTAGTCTGCAGTCGCACCTGCAACCAGATTACCGGGACCTGAGACATTTATGCCTGTCCCAACCACGTCGACATTGACCGTCGATGTCAGGGTGTCCGCTTGAGCGGTAACTGTGATTGAGCGGTTTTGTTGATCTCCCGCGGTACTCAACGTCGCTTGGGCTACCCCGGTAGCATCCGTTGTACCCGATACGATGGCGAGACCACCAGAGTCAGCAGAAAAAATGACGGTAACGCCTTCAACAAAATTGTTACTGTCATCTCTAACCAGCGCCGAAATAGTCGCATCGGTCGCGCCGTCGGAAGGTAACGTAGGACTACTGGTCAACAATTCCAACGAAGATAAAGTTATCGGCGGCGGAGTGTTGTCGTCCGGCATAGGCTGGTTTGTGTCGTCTAAGTTCAGCGACTCCGAGCCACCACAGGCTGTTAGGATCGCCGCCAAAAATAGAGTGAGTAGTGTATAAAGCTTTCGCATTGATGTATTCCTCACAAGAACGCTAATGTCCACGCTGTTCTTACAGTTAATTTAAACTCGCGCCTTCTTTCAAAATTTTCGGTGTAACAAAAATAAGCAGCTCGGACTTATTTGAAACTCTGCCCGTTGATTTAAATAGTCTGCCAAGAACGGGAACATCGCCTAAGTAAGGTACTTTGCTATCTACTTCACGGCGTTCCGTTATGTATATGCCACCTAGCACCACGGTCTCCCCATTGTTGACTAAGACCTGGGTAACCACTTCGTTGGTGTCGATGCTAGGTACAGAGCCCCCGGTTCCGGTGGGGACTACTTCACCCACACTGTCGTTGTTAACAGTGAGATCCATAATGATTTTGTCGTCTGGTGTGATTTGTGGAAGCACTTCCAAACGCAGTACAGCTTTCTTGAACTGAACTGTGGTGGCGCCACTTGAAGACGCTTCCTGGAAAGGAATTTCTACGCCTTGTTCAATGCTGGCTTGTTTCTGGTTAGCGGTAACAACTCTTGGTGTAGAAACGATTTCACCGTTGTTCTCTGCCTGCATGGCTGTGAGCTCAAGATCTAACAAATAGTCTGAGTCCAAGATCGCCAAAGTTGCACGGCCCGCTGGGTTTGCCACCGGTGCGTTGACCATGAAGCGATCATCGATGGGTGGTAATGAAACAGGGAAGGGTTGCCCGGTGGTTTGCAGGTTGTCCAAGGCAGACGTCAAAATGGTGTCTGAGCCTAGGCCACTTCCCGTTAAGGAAATCAAACCGTCGCTGCTGTTGTCGGTAACGTAACTGGCACCCATACGCACACCGATGTCTCGGCTAAAGTCATCATTGGCGATCACAATGCGCGACTCAATAAGTACTTGGCGAATTGGGATGTCGAGAGTTCTCACCAAACGACGGATGTCTGCCAATTTCTCTGCCGTGTCTTGAACCAGCAAAGTGTTGGTTCGTTCGTCGATTGCTACAGTGCCACGATCAGACAACAAGCTTCCTGCATTGCCATCGGCAGCGATCAAAACAGCCAGATCGCCAGCCTTGGCATAGTTCACTTGGATGAACTCAGAGCGCAAGGGAACCAGTTCCTCGATTTGTTGACGAGCTTCTAGATCACGACGTTCTCGCTCAGCAATTTCCTCTGCTGGTGCCACCAAGATGACATTGTCATGCTGACGCATGTCTAAGCCCTTAGTTCGCAATACGATGTCCAGGGCTTGATCCCAGGGTACGTTTTGCAATCTTAGAGTGACGTTACCTTGAACGGTGTCACTCACCACCATGTTCAAACCACTGGTGTCTGCCAGTAGCTGCAACACGGCGCGGGTATCGATGTCTTGGAAGTTCAATGTTAGGCGGTCGCCGGTGTAAACCTTGGCTTCGCCAAATACGCTTTCTTCCTCTTCTTCAACCCGTGGTGCAAGTTCAACAATAAACAGATTGTCGGATTGATAGGCTAGCTGTTCAAACTCGCCACTGGCATTGACGGTAAGGCGAGTGTCACGGTTAGCACGGATGACGTCCACGGTGCTGACTGGGGTCGCAAAATCCAGCACGTCAAGACGTTGCATTAAATCTGTTGGCAACTCGGTGTCTTTAAAGATGGCCGTTACCTGATTACCTTCCTGGCGAATATCAACACTGGTGTTGGCATCAGTCAGAGTGACCATGACCATGCCTGAACCAGTTTCACCACGTCGGAAATCTACTTCCGTGATAGCCCGACCGGCAGGAGATGAGCTCGTGCGGCTTGCGCTGCTGCTGTCAAAAGAAGCTACGGTATTATTGCCGCTTGAAGCCGCAGTTGCGGCAACGGCACCCAACGTCAATACGACATCGTTGCCCTGGACTGTTGTGGCATAGGGGACCAACTCATCCAGGTTTAAGACGATGCGAGTACGACCGTTGGCTTCTGCTGCAATCACAGAGTGCAACGCGCCGATACCGATGTTCTTGCGACGACTATCTAGGGCAAGACCCGTATCCGGTAAGTCCACCGAAATCCGTGCGGGATTGTCGATAGTAAAACTCAAAGGATCCGGAGCGGGGCCATTCAATTTGAAGCGTAGCTCCACTTCCTGACTGGGTAACGTTATCACTTCAATATCCTGAAGTTGGTTGCTTTGTGCGAATACCGCACCAGGTGCAACCCAACTCAAAATTAGTGCGAACAACGCTACCCCTATGCGTGTCTGCTGGTTTTGGCTTGTGTTTAAACGAATCATGCTATGTCACTCCAAGATGCTCAGTTGCCCAATGCCAGGGCCGCAGGCCGTTCCATCCAGCCCCCCAGTCCATCAGCTACGATTTCAATTAACTGTACTTCTGCGTCATCGACGCCCACGATACGACCGTGGTTTTGTCCAATGTAGTTGCCGGCGGCGACCTTATGGATCAAACCGTCAGCGTCCTGTACCAATGCCAAGGTGACATTACTTGGACGAATGGTGCCCACCATACGGAGCGCATCCAAAGGAAATTCTTCCAGATATTCCCGTGGTCTTTCCGGGTCTGGTGAAATGTCGTTAACCCGACCCAAAATTTCGCGTTGGGTTTCAGTGTCGGCAATAAAGGGTGACCGTCCGTCGAACGCGCCATACTCGTAAGGCTTGTAGGGCGGTATGACCGGCAGTTCTTCAATTCTGCCACCGGGTCGGGATTTGGTTTCCGTTACCCATTGCTCTAGATCACTCATGTCGTTGGAGCAGGCTGACAAGCCGGCCACCACCATGAGTAACAAAGCGACTTTAAAAACGGGTGCAAATAGGTTGTTAGTATTGTGTTGCATCACTCGACCTCATCGTCAAGATAGCGATAGGTTTTCGCAGTTACGTCCATGATTAGATCCCCAGAGCCTGCGTCTTCGTCGTTGTCTGGTGCTAACGTGATGTCATGCAGGGTAACGATTCGCGGTAATGCGGCTACACCACTCACGAAGGCTCCCATTTCATGATAGTCACCGATCAAGCGAATCTTGATGGGTTTTTCTGCGTAAAAATCCTTTGGTACTTCTGACTCAGGCTGGAACATTCTCTCTTCCAAACCACTGGCCAAACCGGTTTGTGAAATGTCGACCAACAAACTGGGTATTTCAGTTTCACCGGGAAGTTGTCGCAGCATGGCGCCAAACTCTCTGTTGATTTCATCTAGCTGAGCTTTGTACTTTTCGAGATTGGCGGCTTTGCGTTGCTTTCGCTCAAAAGTGCTTTTCAGTGTTTCTTCTTCGGTTTGAGCTCGCTCTAGCAAAGGCTTCTGGTCTTTTACTACAAAGTAGTAAACACCAAAGCCCACCAAGAAGGCGAAGAGTACGGCGATTAATAGCGCTCGTACGGCTAGGGGCGCGCGACCGATGTCGTTAAAATCAAGATTTCTTAACTGATCTAGGAAGTTCATTCCTCCTCCTCGTCAGCTTTTGGACTGGTCTGTGTGGCGAAAAGAGAAAACTGAGAAACGCGACCCCGGGGTTCACGTTCGGTGACGGTAATGCCCCCTAAGTCCGGGTCCGTAAGCCAAGGTGAAGCATCGATGCGCCGCATGTAGGTTGACACTCGAGTGCTTGATTGAGCAGAGCCTCGAAGCTGGAGCCGGTTGGAGGTTTGTTCCAGCATCTCCAGGTGAACACCTTCTGGCAAGGTGGTGACCAGCTCGTCAAATAAATGTACCACTTCCGGTCGGCTTTTTTGCAGCTGCTCGATGATCTCCATACGCGCTAGTAGTCGCTCTTTCTGTGACTCTAGGTTTTCGATCTCTTCGATTTGTTTATCGAGCAACGTGATTTCGGCTTGTAAATATTTGTTCCGTTCGTCTTGATGCTCAATGGCTTTATCAACGAAGAAACGAGCCGTGAAAATCACTGCACCGGCAATAATGACAGAGCCTAATGCCGCTGCCATAAAGTTCTTTTGCCGTATCTTGCGCTGTTCCTCGCGCCAAGGCAGTAAGTTAATACGTGGCATTTTAGTCGAAACTCCTTAGGGCCAAGCCGCATGCAGTCAGTAGTGCTGTCGCGTCACGCTCGACACCCTGTGCTTTGGCTTTTGAAGACACTTTCATTTGACCAAGAGGATCGCCAATCACGGTTGGGATGTTGACTCGAGAGCCAATCATCTCTTCTACGCCGTGGATATTTGCGCAGCCCCCACAAACAATGATCTGGTCTGGTTGTTCGCGACCACCGCCAGATGCAAGATAAAACTGCAATGAACGACTGACTTGTTGCGTCATGTCGTCGATAAAAGGATCTAGTACTTCAGGTTGGTAGTTACTGGGCAAACCACCTTCTTTCTTGGCTCGACCGGCTTCTTGTGCACTCAAACCGTAAGTACGCATGATCTCTTCGGTGAGTTGTTGTCCACCAAATGCGAAGTCTCGGGTGTAAATCACTTTGAGATCGCGCAGAACACTAAAGGTGGTGCTACTGGCGCCAAAGTCGATCACCGCAACCGCATGATTCATGCCCTGGTCTGGCATTTGGTGTTTAAGCAACATACATGCGTTTTCCAGTGCGAACGCTTCCACATCAACGATGGTGGCAGCCAGTCCTGCTGCTTCCACTGCTGCTTGGCGTTGCTCAACATTTTCGCTACGCGTTGCGACCAACAAGACTTCCATCATGTCTGGATCCTTGTCGGTGGGGCCGATGACCTCAAAGTCATAACTGACTTCTTCCATTGGGAATGGAATGTATTGGTCTGCCTGAAGTTCTACCTGACCTTCAAGCTCCGCCTCATTCAGCGAAGAAGGCATTTGAATGACCTTCGTGATAGCCGCGTCACCACTGATGGCAAGTGCGACTTCCCGGGTCTTGGACCCAGAGCGTTTAATGACTCGACGTACCGCTTCCCCTACGGCTTCAACGTCCACAATGGTTTTTTCATTGATGGCGTTGGTAGGTGTGGGCTCTGCCGCATAGCATTCAACCCGGTATTGATCGCCGCTTTTACCTAGCTCGATGAGCTTGATGGAGGAGGTCGTGACATCGAGGCCGACCAGCTGTCTTGATTTCTTGCCGAACACATTTTTTCCTTTCTATGCCCGTAGCTTGGGCGCGAAACGTACAATCAGCCTTAACAATGTGTCTGAACTATATATCAATCATTCACATCAATAAACGGCTATGGCCGGGGAGAAAAAAATGGCCCGTTTGGGACAAAAAAATGCTGCTGCGACACCCCTATGCCAACCATTATGTTAAAGCAAAACTCGTGCCAACTCGAGATGGTTGTCTTAACCATCTGAAATAAAAGGGAAAAAAATACCTTCCCTTATCCAGAAACACCGTAAGTATGAGGTAAACTGTGAACTGGAAACGCGGTATGGGTCACAAAGTGACAAAATTTGTCATTAAATTGCGACAGGTTGATAAAGAAAGCGTGTTGGGAGACCTTTTGTATATCAAGGTATTGACCCTATAATTTGCCACCAATTTGCAAGTCCCGATGGGAATCCGCGCACAACTCAAATGAAACGTAGTCTCAAAATTTTAAGTATCCTCGCCGCATTAGGGGTCGCCGGACTAAGCTTCGGTGCCTTAATGGTGGCGGTAGCGTACCTCTATGTGGCCCCGGATTTGCCATCGGCATCTGCACTAAGGGATGCCAAGCTGCAAGTGCCATTAAGAATCTATACTCGCGATGGTCGTTTAATGGCGGAGTTTGGCGATCAACGCCGAATCCCAGTCTCTTACTCTTCTATCCCGAGAGACATCCACAACGCCGTGCTTGCCGCTGAAGACGATCGTTTTTATCAGCATCCCGGTGTGGATTATCAAGGTATCTTGCGTGCCGCCTTTTACGTTATCAAATCGGGTGGACAGTTGTCTGGGCAAGGTGGTAGCACCATCACCATGCAGGTGGCGAGAAACTTTTTTACTTTGGGACGTCAAACGGCAACCGAAAAAACTGCGATCCGTAAAGTAAGAGAAATCTTCTTAGCACTACGTATTGAGCGTGATTTATCCAAAGAAGAAATTCTTACGCTTTACGTCAACAAGATTTTTACCGGACATCGCGCCTATGGTTTTGCCGCGGCTGCGGAGTTTTATTACGGAAAAGAATTGGATCAACTGTCCCTATCCGAGACGGCAACACTTGCAGGTTTACTACCTGCGCCATCGGCCTATAACCCAATATCCCATCCTTCCAGAGCTAAGGTACGTCGAGACTACGTTTTAAGACGCATGCTGGAACTGAATTTCATTGAACAACCAGACTATGAGGCGGCTCTAGCTGAGCCGGTTCAGGCCAGTTACCACGGCCCTATCATGGAGAGTTCTGCGCCCTATGTAGCGGAAATGATTCGCGCCGAAGTGGTAAAGCAGTTTGGCGCGAAGTCTGCTTATGAAGATGGTTATCGTGTTGTCAGCACGATTGATTCACGCTTGCAGCAGGCGGCTATTGATGGCTTGAGAAAAAATTTGTTTGAGTACGACCGCCGGCATGGTTATCGCGGTCACATTGGTCAAGTCGAATTGCCCACCGAAGCGACGGAAGAAGACTACGTGGAGTTTTTGCGTGATGTTCGACAAGTGGCCGACTTGCAGGCAGCAGTTGTGTTGGCCGTTGGCGAAGAAACAGCGGAGATTTACGTTAGCAAGTTTGGCGTTGCCGAAGTACCTTTTGCGGCGGTGGAATGGGCCAAGCCTTTTATCAATGAAAGCGTGGTTGGTGAAGCGCCAGAACTCATCTCTGACGTGGTCGCCGCCGGCGACCTGATTTACGTCCAAACCCATGAAGAACATGGTTGGAGACTGGCGCAAATTCCAGGAGCCCAAAGTGCCATTGTGGCGTTGGATTCAAACGATGGCGCCATTGTTGCATTGAGTGGCGGCTTGGATTTTTATGCCAGCAAGTTCAATCGCGTGCAACAGGCAAGACGTCAACCAGGTTCGGCCTTGAAACCCTTTATCTATTCCGCAGCGCTGGACAATGGGTTTACCGCGGCCAGTATGGTGTTGGATGCACCGGTGGTGGTGGAAGACTATGTTTTAGAAGACATATGGCGACCTAAAAACTACAGCAAACGTTTTCACGGATTAACGCCTCTTCGCGATGCGTTAATCAAGTCCCTTAATCAGGTGTCTATTCGCGTATTGCAGGATATCGGCATCGATACCGCCATGCGTTATCTCGAACGATTTGGTTTTCCAGAAGACTCTTTGAGGCGAGACTTGTCGTTGGCTCTGGGTAGTCCTGCTATTTCGCCTTTGCAGTTAGCCCGAGGCTACGCGGTCTTTGCTAGCGGCGGCCATCTGGTAGATCCCTATTATATCCAGCGTATCGAGAGCGCCCAGGGGGACGTGGTTTTTGAAGCAGATCCCGTCTATGTCAGTGAAGACCCCGGTCTTTTTTACGAAGGCCCAGACCGGGAAGACGAAAACGATCCGGAAGTCTATGCCGATGCTGAGCTGCCACCCCCATTACCCAAAACAGCGCCTTTAGTTATTGAACCGGACAATGCCTACATCATGTCGCACATGATGAAAGACGTGATTCGACGAGGTAGTGGCCGACGTGCATTGCAGCTAGGTCGCTCAGATCTCGCGGGCAAAACCGGTACAACTAACGATGAACAAGATGCTTGGTTCTCCGGTTTCAATCGCGACCTAGTAGCCACAGCGTGGGTGGGGTATGACGAAGTAAGAACACTGGGGGCAGGTGAGCAAGGCGGTGTAACGGCGCTGCCTGCGTGGATGGAATTAATGGGCGCAGCATTGGCGAACGCCCCAGAGCGACCACTCAAACAACCACCCGGTATCGTTACCGCAAGAATTTCCACCGAGTCGGGGTTGTTGGCAGGCGTGAGTGATAGAAACGCGGTTTTTGAAATATTCCGGGCGGGTAACTTACCGGAACAGGACTTCTCTGATCCCATAGATGACTTTCAACAAGAAATGGTTCCGGGTGCAGAGGAACCAGAACCGCTGTTCTAAAAGTTAGACTCATAGTCGTCCCCCTTTGAAATTCAGCTTCGGTTTGTCAAAATCGTAGCGACTCTTTTGGTAAAACCCTCAATGTCCCGCAAGAAAAAAGATCGAGCCGACCATCTTCGCACTAGAGTGGCCCAAGAGGCCGCTCGCATCATGGCTGAGCAGGGTGTGCGGGACTTTTTGTTGGCCAAGCAAAAGGCTGCGGATCGTTTAGGCGTTACGGATCGATCTAAGTTACCTCGTAACACCGAAATCGAACACGCTATGCTGGAATACCAACGATTGTTTGCCGGTGTCGATCACGACACCCTTTTGCAACAACTTCGGCACCATGCCCAACAGGCGATGAAGCTCTTTGAAAGCTATCATCCTAGACTTGTTGGGCCACTCATCAATGGATCCATATCCGAAAACACCGCCGTGGATATTCATTTGTTTTCCGATACCAGTGAGGAGATTGCCGTGTTGTTGATGGAAAACGATATCCCCTATGAGACCGGAGAATGGCGGGGGCAACACGTGCAAGGAGAACGACAAGGCTGGCCCAGAATTCGCTTCTTTGCCGATGAGGTAGAGGTGAACTTAATCGTTTTTCCAAAGCATGGCATACGACAAGCACCGTTGAGTCCTATTGATGGGAAACCGATGAAGCGGTTGAATTTAGGGGAAGTGGGGGAACTGGATTCTTAGTGCCTGGTGTTCGGTGTCTAGTGGCTGGTGTTTGTTGCACCAAGTTGGATGGGACACCTTTTTGCTTCAGGTTTCAGGCTTCAGCAACAACTCCTACGTCATCCTGCCGAAGGGCAGGATCCAGTGATACTGTGCCGCGAAGCGGCGCAAACTAATAATGGCCTTGAGGAGCCGCTTCGCGGCAAAATATTGACTGGATCCTGGCCTGCGCCAGGATGACGGAAAAAAACATTCGCAGACTAGGCTTGGGCCTACATCCTGTCTCCTAGAGCCTAGAGCCTAGAGCCTAGAGCCTA